>CANQGV010000077.1 GCA_947623475.1 uncultured Clostridia bacterium
GCCTACGTTACTACCGGCACAGCCGGAAGTATTTAGTCAAACAAAAAAGATTTTAGGTCTAATATGAAAAGTTTTTCTTAAACCTAAAATCTTTCATTTTATAAATTTTCTTTTTCTATATTTAGCTCTTCATTTTTATCTTCGTTATCTTTTATCTCTGTCTCTTGAACTTCAATTTTATTTTCGTTCTCTTTTATCTCTGACTCTTGAGCTTCAACTTTATTTTCATTATCCTCAATTATTTCATCTATAACAATTTGTTGATTTTCATCTAATTTATATCTAGGCAGTTCAGGAAGATTTTCTAATGAATTGTATCCGAACATTCTTAAAAATTCTTTTGTTGTTTTATATGTCATTGGCTTTCCAGGCAAATCACTTTTACCAGCCTCTTCTATTAGTCCAAATTCCAATAATTTGTATACACATCCGTCTACATTAACTCCTCTAATTGCTTCTATTTCTGCTCTAGTTATTCTAGGGTTATATGCTATTATTGCTAAAGTTTCCATTGAAGCACTAGATATTTTTGGTTTGTTTCTTTTATCTAATACTGGGAATATATGGTTGTGTAATTCTTTTTTGCTACACAATTGATAGGCATTGTCAACGTTTATTAGTTCAATTCCTCTTTCTTCATTTTTGTACTCGTCTTGCATTTGCATTATAATTTGTTCTAAATCTTCTTGTGATATTTCTAAGTCTAGCATTAATTCATTTTTTGTTACTTCTCTTCCTGCTGCAAAAAGAATAGCTTCTATAATCCCTTTTGTTTTTTTTATTTCCATTGCTATTTATCATCCTTTTTTATAGTTATTCATCATCTAATATTTGTATTATTATTGCTTTAATTAGTTTTGTTTCTTCATCATATTCATATTCTATTGAATATTTCTTATTTACATTTTTTTCTTCATTTATTATCTGTACTACCTTATTGGCTAATTCTTCGTTTTTATTTCCTCTTACTATATTTAGCTTTATTGATTTTTCTGATAATACTTCTACTGTGTCTAAGTTTTCTTTTACTAATTCTAACAATCTTTCTATAGCTTTAACATCTACTTGCTGTCCTTTATATATTTCAAATTCTGCATTGAATTTGCTTACTTCTGATCTTGTTAAAGTTACTAATTCTTCTATTGTTATTTGTTCTGGTAATACTTCTAACTCATTTAGAATTTTAAATATTCCTCCAAAATCAACTTGCTCTGATACACTTTGTACCTTTTCTATCAATTTATCATTTAATGTGTTCTTTATCTCTGCAAGTTGTTCTGCTGATAGCTTACTTAAAATTACTGCATTGTTATTCGTGAATTTTTCTTCTTTGAATTCATTTACAACTTCTTTTTGGTCTACCATTTTTATTTCTATTTTATTCTTTCCTATATCATAAGTGAAAGTTGTAGTTGTTTCTCTTTTTCCATCTGTTATAGTTCTTTCTTGTAATAGCTTTGTTTTTCTAACATCTCTTGCTATTGTTCTTTCTCTTTCAAAACTGAAAGAATTAGCTTCTTTGTTTAATATTATTTCATCTTTGTTTTCATCTATTTCATTTTTTAATTCTTTTGTATATTTTACATATACATCTTGTCCATTGACTATTGTTTCTATATTTATTCTGTATTCTGCTGCTTCTATTGATGTTTTTACTGTTTGTCCTTGACTTTCATATACTGTTATTTTTGCTTCTTCTCCACCTATGTTTGTATTTTTTATTTCTGTTATTTTAGCATCAATTTTTTCAATCAATTTTTCTCTTATGGTTTTAGTTTCTTCTTCGTCTTCTTCATCTTGGTTTTGACTTTGACTTTGACTTTGTTGTCCATTTACATTTTGCATTTGTCCATTTGTTTGTTGTTGAGCATTTTGTTGATTGTCTTGTTGTTGATTCTGCATGTTTGCTTGTTGTCCATCTACTTGTTGAGTCTGAGCATTTTGTTGTTGAGCATTTTGCTGATTGTTTTCTTCTTGTTGTTCCCCTTCTTGCTCTTCTTCTTTTGGATTTAAAAATTGCTCTATTATATCTGCTTTTGATAATATTGTTTCATCTTGTTTTAAATGCTCTAATAATGATATATATACATTGTTTAATTGTTCTGTTGTTAGGCTAAGAGTATAAGAATTTACTCTCATTGATTGATCTCTTACAGTGATTTCTGATTTCTTTAAAGATGAAAAACTTTCTTTTCCATAGCTGTCATTAATAACATTTACGTAGCTTTCATTCATATTATTTAATTCTTCATCTGTAAACATTAAAGAATTTTTTAAATCAATGTCTTCTATTTTGCTAGGAATATTCTTATTATCAATTCCTATTTTTCCTATTACGTCTTTTACATTATCTTTATTGGCAACTAAATACTGATTAAACAGATCTGTAAAGCGAAGTCCATATTTATCTTCTGACTTCAAATATTCCATTTCACTTATATTTGTTTCATCTTTTTTTAAAAGCATATGTAGATATGAAAGTCCATTAAGTTTATCTGTTTTACCATCTGCTGTTAATTTTAATGTGTTTATATCATTCCTATTGTTTTCATCACTTGTTCCTATGTTGTTAGTATATTCTGCTGTTATTTCAGTGTTTGATGTATACTTATTGTTTTCTAATAAACCTTCGTATTGTTTTCCTTCTTCATCTTTTAATAATGCTTCTACATTTTGTGTAGCATTTCCTAAATATTTTGCAAATAATCTTTGGTTTGATTTAAATAAGTCTGTGGTGAAGTATAAATATAACAATACCCCTACAATTATTAAAATTATTACAATAATTGATGCAATTATGATATTTCTTTTATCTCTTCTTGTTATCATAATTTCCACTCCTCCTTTTTAGGATATCTTTTGTACAACTATATTATATATTGTTTTTTTACTTTTATCAATAATTTTCTTATAGTTTTCTACTTCTTTGTTTTACTGCTTCATATATTACAATTCCTGCTGATACTGATGCATTTAATGAAGTTATCTTTCCTTTCATTGGTATTTTCACTATAAAATCGCAATTATTTTTTACTTTATTACTCATTCCACTTCCTTCACTTCCTATTACAATTCCTAGTGGACCTGTTAAGTCTTGATCATAGTAATATGTTTTTGTTTCCATATCTGTTCCACAAATCCATAATCCTGCATCTTTTAATTTTTGTATTGCATCTGTAATATTGTTTACTCTTGCGATTTTTAAATATTCTGTTGCACCTGCTGAAACTTTACTGACTGTACTATTTACTGAAGCAGCTCTTCTTTTTGGAATTATAATTCCATGTACTCCTGCTGTTTCAGCTGTTCTTAAAATTGCTCCTAAGTTGTGTGGATCTTCAATTCCATCTAAGATTACAACAAATGCGTCTTCGTTTTTTCTTTTTGCTTCTTCTAATACGTCTTCTATCTCACAGTAATCAAATGGTGGTACTATTGCAATTACTCCTTGATTATTCCCTGTTTGTGACATTTCATTTAATTGCCTTCTGTCTTTTTCTACTAATACTATTTTTGCTTCTCGTGCTTTTGCAATAATTTTATTTATTGATCCATGCTTTTCACCTTTTGCAATATATATTTTATTTATATCTTTTTTGCTTTCTAATAATTCTAGAACTGCATTTCTTCCTTCTATTTGATCATTATATTTTGTTTCTTTGTTTTGATTTTTTTCCATTTTGTACCACCTTTACTTTTTATTTTTTATTCATCATCTAATTTTAATACTGATAAAAATGCTTCTTGTGGCACTTCTACACTACCTATTTCACGCATTTTCTTTTTACCTCTTTTTTGTTTTTCTAGTAATTTTTTCTTTCTTGTTATATCTCCACCATAACATTTTGCTAATACATCTTTTCTCATTGCTGATATTGTTTCTCTTGCTATTATTTTTCCTCCTATTACTGCTTGAAGTGGAATTGCAAATAGCTTTCTAGGAATTACTGTTTTTAGTTTTTCCACCATCTTCTTTCCTCTGTTGTATGCACTGTCTTTATGTACTATCAAAGATAGTGCATCTACTGGCTCTCCATTTATGTGAATATCTAATTTTACTAAGTCTGATCTTCTGTATTCTTTCATTTCATAGTCAAAAGATGCATAGCCTTTTGTTTTTGATTTTAAATTATCAAAGAAGTCATATATTATTTCGTTTAATGGCATTTCATATACTAGTGTTACTCTATTTTCATCTAAGTATTTCATGTCTATATATATTCCCCTTCTATGTTGGCATATTTCCATAACATTTCCTACATAGTTTTTTGGTGTAAATATATTTGCTGTAACATATGGCTCTTCTAAATAACTGATTTCTTGTGGTGTTGGTAAATCTGTTGGATTATATATATCTAATACTTCACCATCTGTTTTGTGAACTTTGTAAATAACTGATGGTGCTGTTGTTATAAGTCCTAAGTTAAATTCTCTATCAAGTCTTTCTTCTATTATCTCTAAATGAAGTAATCCTAAAAATCCACATCTAAATCCAAATCCCAATGCTGCTGAAGTTTCTTGTTCATATTCTAGTGATGCATCATTTAGTTTTAATTTTTCTAATGCCATTTTTAAGTTTTCATATTCACTTCCATCTATTGGATATAATCCACAATAAACCATTGGTGTTACTTTTTTATATCCTTTTAATGGCTTTTCTACCGGATTATCTTTTAATGTTACTGTATCTCCTACATGTATGTCTGACAAATTTTTTATACTTGCTGCAATATATCCAACTTCACCTGCTTTTATTTCTTCAGTAGGCATATATGAGCCTGGTGTAAAATATCCAACTTCTGATACTGTAAATGTTTTATTTGTTGCCATTAATTTTATTTCGTCTCCTACTTTTACTTTTCCTTCTACTACTCTTACATATGCTATTGCACCTTTGTAGTTATCATAATATGAGTCAAATATTAAACATTTTGTTTTTGCTTCTTCATCACCTTCTGGTGCTGGTAAGTCTGTTACAATTCTTTCTAATACTTCTTCTACATTTAATCCTGATTTTGCTGATATACATGGTGCATCTTCTGCTGGTATTCCAATTATTTCTTCGATTTCTTTCTTTATTTCATCTGGTCTTGCGTTTGGTAAATCTATTTTATTTAATACTGGAAGTATCTCTAAATTATTATCAATAGCAAGGTATACATTTGCTAATGTTTGTGCTTCTACTCCTTGGCTACTGTCTACTACTAGTACAGCTCCATCACATGCTGCTAAACTTCTTGATACTTCATAATTAAAATCAACATGGCCTGGTGTGTCTATTAAATTTAATATATATTCTTCACCATTTTTTGCCTTGTATATCATTCTAACTGCTTGTGATTTTATTGTGATTCCACGTTCTCTTTCTATTTCCATGTTGTCTAATACTTGGCTTTCCATTTCTCTTTTTGATAAAACTCCTGTCATTTCAATCAATCTATCTGCCAATGTTGATTTTCCGTGGTCTATATGTGCAATTATACTAAAATTTCTTATATGTTTTTGTCTATCATTCATATTTCTTTTACTCCATCATCTATTAAATAACACATTTCATCATGTATTGAAACATTATCACTTATTTTATTTACATCTAATTTTATGTATTTTATTGTACCATTTGCTAATACATTTCCCATCATGTCCATTATTGAAGCTTCGGTTACAACAAATTTGCTAGTATCTTTTGTTACTATTCCTTTTCCAACTAAGTCTACTTCATATGGTACAGGCTTACGATATTTTGTGTCTAATGTAAATGTTACTCCCCATGTATCTTCTGATTTGTTTTTTGCCCATAATGATCTTAATCCCATTTCATCTAACATTGCTGTTATA
>CANQGV010000078.1 GCA_947623475.1 uncultured Clostridia bacterium
GAATAGAATTAGCAAAACAAGTAACTAAACTAGAAGAAGAAGCTAAAAAATATCCTAATGCAAAAAATATAAAAGAAGTAAGAAAAGCAATAAATGATAAAAAAGCAAAAATTGTTAGTTTAGGAAAATATATAACAGCTATAAGTAAAGGAAAAACAGAAG
The DNA here is from genome assembly GCA_947623475.1 of uncultured Clostridia bacterium. Classification (GTDB taxonomy): domain Bacteria; phylum Bacillota; class Clostridia; order TANB77; family CAG-508; genus CAG-269. The sequence continues at coordinate 163 of CANQGV010000078.1, forward strand.
ATATTCAAACTGATGCAGTTAGTCAAGAACAACATGCAATAGCAAGCAAGGAAGTAAATACAGCAAGAGTTACAGCTATAAAAGGTATTATCAAAGGTGCTGCATCAATATATACAGGACAAAAACTTAGCGATTGGTTAGAACAAAGAGGAAAAACAATTCAAAAAGTTGATACTACAATTTCAAAAGAAGTACCAGATAATAAATGGGTTGGACCTGTATTTGAAACAGTTCCAGAAACAAAAACTCAAACAATTTTAGATAAAGCAAAATCATTAAAAGATATTATGAGTAAAAATTCAGGAAAGCAAATCTCTGGTTATGAAACAGTATGGGGAGGAGAAAGAGGTCTTGCACCTTATACATTAACAGGAAATGAAAAAATAACAGGTATATTTAAAGCAACACCAGAAGGTGGAATTGGATTTTCTGATAAAGCTGGATTGACTGCTCCAACATTAACAGATGGACTATTTTCAAATGATTTATTAGATCCATCAGGAGTATTAAATCAAAATATTTCTATTGAATCATTGCTAAGAGGAATAAAAGATGGAACAGTTGAGATGTCTTCATTAGGTGATACATATTTATCAATAGGTGATCAATATTGGGTAAAGGCAAGTGATATTTTATCTTCTGCTACACAAAATGTTACAGTTGAAACAGGAAAAATGATAGAAAAACTTGTTACACCTGGACATTGGATTGAAGGAACAAAAATAGTAGATGAAACAATAAAAACAGCTAGAGTAATTGATAATCCAATATTAGAAAAATTACCAGAAGTAGGAGGTTATACTATGGCAGGAATAATAGGTGCTGATACAATACAAGATATAGTAGAAAATGTTAGAAAAACAACAACAGATGAAAAATCAAACAAGAAAAAACCAAGAAGATATACATATGATGATGGAGAAACTGAACCAATTCCAACAAGTAAAAAAGAATATGATGAAAGTAGATAATAAAATGTATTTAATATAAAAAGAGGAATATCAAATGGAGAAGAAAATAAAAGAATTTAGAGATGGAATATTTTCATTACATACAAGAAGATTTCGGAACAGTTGCAGAGTTAATGATTCAAAAGATGTATGAATTAAAAGATTCTGATAATTTGGCTTATGATTTAAAAACAAAGCAAGGATCTAAAATAGAAGTGAAATTTTCCAGAGTCTTAAAAAGTTGTAAAGAAAATATAAATTTTGATAATGCAATAAAATCTATAATATCATCAAACACAGAAAATAGAATGTTAACATATGAAAATGCAATCAAATCCGAATTTGACTGTAATATCCAACAAGTAAAAGGAAAAGAATTTGAATATTTATATTATGGATGCTTTTTTGAAGACAAAATTATGATATGTAAAATAAAACATTCAGAAATAAAAACAGATTTAAAATTAAATTATTCTGATCATCAACATAGAGGAAATAATGGGGAAGGACAATTCCATATAAATGAAAGAACAATCAAACACCATTTAAATAAATATTTAATAAAATGGTTAACATATGAAGAACTATATGATATTTTTAGCAAAAAAAATAATTATAAACAACAAAAAATCGCTTTTTAAAAGCGATTTTTTAAATATTTTATTTCTTTATTAGTTAAATTCAATTCTCTATATATAAGTTCTTCTATTTCATCACAATAGTCAGATGTAGGTTTTATTTGCTTTGAAATTCTTGAAATCTCTTTTTTTAGATTATTATTAAAATCTGGTATAAAAAATGACTGAATATGATTTTTTAATACTTTGTGGGTATTATATGTATCTTCAAAATATAATTGGGTAATTCTTGAATTTAAAATTGCTGATACATAAAATAAATCATAGTTATTACCTAAACAAATTACATTTGCACTATTTAGTGTTAAAGTAGATCTGTTTTCAACAGCAAAGCATAATTTTTTTCCTATAAATTTATAAATAATTTTATTTCTATTTCTATAAAATTCTTCTTTTGCAACTTGTTGAAGTTTATCTTTATTAAAATAAATATAATTTTTGATTTTTGAATAATCTACATTATATCTATCCATATCTTTACCACTTATTATAGGCTCGTTTGTACGAGTTTTTTTAGATGATATATAGTCTTTGTTGTTTCCAGTAACTATACCAAGAGCATAATCAACATTATCAATTAAATGAAAAGAAGGATATGCTTTTAATTTTCTTAATATTGAAGATGATGTAGAATCCAAAATTAAAAAATTATTATATTTATTTTCTTTAAATTCTTCTTGATTTATATGAGTATTATTATATAGACAAACATTATTATTAGGTGTATCTTTAATAACTTTTAATATTACAACACCTGTAACGATTTCTTCAAATTTTCTACCTATATTTTTTATATATTCTATTTTATAGTTTAATAAAAATTTTCTTACTTCTTCATGTACAGCAATATTTAGAATACTAGTTGGCAAAACAAATCCTAATGTTGCTTGATCATTCATAATAGAAAATGATCTAACTATAAATTGAGCAAAAGAATCCATTTTTGAAAAAGAAGTATTATATTTTTTCTTTAATCTTTCTCTTTGTTTAGGAGTATATTTTTTGCCCCAAGGTGGATTTCCTATAACAAAATCAAAATTAATATTTATTTTATTATATAAAAAATCTTTTTTATATACATTTATTTTATTAAAATCTATATCTTTATCTAAAATGTAAATATTTATTTTAGAAAGCAATACTGCTAATTTATCTATGTCAAAGCCATATAAATTATTTATAATTGTAGTTGTTGCAATATTTTGATCTTTCATTTTTTTATAAGCTTGAATAAGGAAGTTGCCACTACCACATCCAGGATCAAGAATTTTTGCATTTTCAGTAAAATCCATAGATTTTATAATTTTATTAACTACGGTAAATGGAGTATAAAAAATTCCATTTATATCTTTATTTCCTATAGACAATAATGACATATATAAACATCCTAAAAAATCATTATCTTCATCATATTCGATTTTTATTTTACTAAAGGCTTTTTTAAAATCATTATTATTAGATTGTTTGCCTAAAACAGTTTCAACTTCATTTGGTATAGAAAGGTTATTCTTTTTTAATATTTTTAAAATTGTTTCATGAAGTATTTCTTTTTTATTTATAGAATATTTATTTTTTAATTCTAAAATTGAGTCAACGATTTTTATAATTCTTTTATCTTTAACATACGATTCAGGTATTATATTGTCTGATGAATTTTTTTTATTTCTTCTTATTCCGATTTTATTATTTAAAATAGACTTTATTTCTTTATCTTTTATATTATCTAAATCAGCAATATAATTTAATTTTTTCCAGTTTTTTAATGTTGCTTCACTAACCTTATATTTATTTGAGACTTCATTAATATTCATTATATTTCCTCCGATATTTTGTATTATAACATAAATTATTTAAGTTTTACATATAACGATTAGAATATTTAAAAATTGCTTGATTTTTACAATATATTATTATATAATTATAAATTCTAAAGGAGGTATTAAGATGGGAAAAAATAAAATCGTTTATCCAAATTATAATAATAGTATATTAAATTTAATAACTTCAATTTTACATTACTATGAAGTAGAATCTAAATATAAAGATTTAGATGTTTTAAAAATTTTAAACAAAAAATATAAAAATATAGTTTTAATTATTTTAGATGGAATGGGAAGTAATCTATTAAACAATATTTCTCCAAAAGGATTTTTCTCAAAAAATAAAATTGGCACTATTACATCAGTTTGTCCATCAACCACAACTGCAGCACTAAATACATTTTATTCAGGAAAACCTCCAATTGAAACAGGATGGATTGCATGGTCTCAATATTTTAAAGAATATGGAAGAAGTATTGACATGTTTCCAAGAGTAGATTCATATACTGGAGAAAGTTACCAAAATGCTAAATTTGATATCTATGATTTAATTAAATATAAAACAGTTTTTGAACAAATAGAAGAAGCAAACAAAAAAATAAAAGCTTATGAAATAAATCCTTCACATTGTTATAATAATTCTAAGAGATCATTAAGAGCTAATGATGTGCAGACAATGTGTGATGGTATTTTATCTTTATGTAATAACAAAGATAATAATTTTATTTTTGCTTATCATGACAGTCCTGATAAAATTTTGCATAAAGAAGGATGCAATTCTAAAGAAGTAAAAGAGTTTGTTTTAAATAGTGAAAAAATAATAGAAAAAATGTGCATGAAATTAAAAGGAACTAATACACTAGTGCTTATATCTGCTGACCATGGACATAATGATATTGATAAAACTTACAGTGCAATAGAATTAGATGAAATTAACAAATATTTAATTATGCCACCTAGTTTAGAATCTAGATTTTTAGGATTTTGGGTTAAAGAAGATAAAAAAGAAGAGTTTGAAAAAAATTTCAAAGAAAAATTTAAAGATGAATTTGTTTTATATACAAAAAAAGAATTACTAGAAAAAAGATTATTAGGAGAAGGAAATATTCATCCTAAAATTGATGACTTTATAGGAAATTATGTTGCTATTTCAACATCTGGAGCTATAATAAAATTAGGAACTCATATCTCAGAAGAACAACATGAAAAATTATCTACGCATTGTGGTTTAACAGAAAATGAAATGCTTGTTCCTTTAATCTCATATGAATCATAATACATAACTTTTTAAGATGTATTTTTATTGACAAATGTGTGCTTACCCATTATAATATATAAATAAATTATTGATAATTAGAAGGGATTGTAATGATAGATTTCGAAGAAGATTTAAGAATAATTAATAATTTAAAATCTAAATTAACAGAATTAGGAAATTCTTTTGATATAAATAAACTAGAAATACAATTACAATATCTAGAAGCGCAAACAATGGAAGAAGGATTTTGGAATGACAACAAAAAATCAGCAAAAGTATTAACTCAAATAAAACAATTAAAATCAAAATGTACAACATATAGAGATTTAGAAAAACAGATTCATGAAGCAAAAGAATTAGGCGAATTAGCTAAAATAGAAAAAGATGAAGAAATAATAAAAGAAATTGAAAAAGACATTAAAAAAATTCAAAATAAAATAGAAAAATATGAGTTGACTACTTTACTATCTGGAAAGTATGACTCAAATAATGCAATACTTACTATACATCCAGGAGCTGGTGGAACAGAATCACAAGATTGGGCAGAAATGCTATATAGAATGTATACTAGATGGGCAAATAAAAACAATTATGAAGTAAAAGAAATAGATTATCTTGAAGGTGAAGAAGCAGGATTAAAAAGTGTGACATTTGAGATAATTGGAGAAAATGCATATGGTTATGTAAAAAGTGAAAAAGGAGTACATAGATTAGTTAGAATTTCACCATTTGATAGTGGAGGAAGAAGACATACCTCTTTTGCTTCTGTTGAGATATTACCAGAAATAACTGATGATATTGAAATAGATATAAATCCAGATGATTTAAGAGTTGACACATATAGAGCTTCTGGAGCAGGAGGACAACATATAAATAAGACATCTTCTGCTGTTAGGATTACACATATTCCAACAAATACAGTAGTAGCATGTCAATCAGAACGCTCACAAATACAAAACAGAGAAACAGCCATGAAAATGTTAAAATCAAAATT
>CANQGV010000079.1 GCA_947623475.1 uncultured Clostridia bacterium
TTATAGGTGGAATTTCCACAACTGTTTCACAAAATGTGTATAACTTGAAGAAATAATTTGTTTTTTGTCATGGTTTTGAAGAATTTTGTTTTTAAGAAATGAATAAAATTGCTATTGTTTGTTATTATTTATTTTTGTTTTTAAAAAAGGAACAAAGTTATTATTATTTGTTTTTGTTTTAAGAAATGAGCAAAGTTTTTATTATTTGTTCTTGTTTTAGGAAAGGAGTTTTGTTTTGAAGTTTATTTTTCCTCAAAATTATAATTTTTCTAATAAGATTTTGGGTTTTATTGATTATTCTACTGCTATTTTTTTGGTTTGCTGGTGTGTTTTAGTTGGTTTCTTTTTACATCTTTTAATACATGATTTAACTTTTAAAATTGTTTGTTTTATTGTTTTTTGTTTTCCTCTGTTTTTATTTTGTATTATTGGTTTTAATAATGAAAATATTTTGTATGTTTTTTCTTATTTATTAAAGTTTGCTTTTAAAAGGAAATGTCTTTTTTTTGATAAATCAACTTGAACTTTTTACATAAAAAAGATATAATTTGTATTAATCTTTATATTTATGTAGATAGGAGTTATGTCATGAAATTAGAACGTAAGGATAGACCTTTGTTATTTTCTGAAACAATTTTACCAGATATTTTTTTTGCCGAGTATTTACCTGAGCTTTCTGGTGATTGTTTGAAGTTGTATTTATATATGAATTTTCTTTCTAAATACAATAAGACTGTTAAGATAAATGATTTATCCAAAAAGCTTTCTTTGCCTGTAAAGGCTATTTCTGAAAGTGTTGATGTTTTGGAAAAAGAAGGTTTGATTTTGAAAAAAACTTCAGGTTATATAGTTGTTAATTTGCAAGAAGTTACTTTAAATAAATTATATTCACCTAATTTAACTGCTTCTGAAGATAAGGTTAAATCTACTGCTAAAAATAAGTCTAGAGCTAAAGCAATAGACCATATAAATAATATGTATTTCCAAGGTATTATGAGTCCTTCTTGGTATAATGATATTGATATTTGGTTTAATAAGTATAATTTTGATGAGCAGGTTATGATTGCTTTGTTTGATTATTGTTTTAATCGTTCTGCTTTGCATAAAAATTATGTTCAAACTGTTGCTGAGGCTTGGGGAAATAACAAGATTAAGACTTGGTCTGATTTGGATTTATATTATCAAAAGCAAGAGAAGCTTACTTCTATTAAAAAGACTATTGCTAAAAAATTGGGTAAATATAATGGTCTTACTCAATATGAAGAAGCTTATATTGAAAAGTGGGTTTTTGATTATGGTTATGATATGAATGTTATTGAAATTGCATTGAAAAGAACTACTTTTAAACAAGCTCCTTCTTTTGAATATTTAAATAATTTGATTTCTGATTGGCATGATAGAAAGTTTACAAAACCTGAAGAGATTTTAGTTTTTATTGAACAGAGAAGAAAACAAATTAAAAGTGCTAATGAATTAAAGAAAAGTACTTCTAAGTCTTCTTATTCTCAAAGAAATTATGATGATTTAGACTTTTTGTATGCTAATAATACTAATACTAAAAAAGAAGCTTAAATGTATATTTTGTGCATTATGTATGATATTTTTATAAGAGTTAAGGAGGTTTAAATGGCTAATGATGTTTTAAATACTCTTTTAAAGGAGTATGAACATAAAAAATTGGTTGCTGAGTTAGATTTAGATAAAAGAAAAAGTGATTTGTATGCTTTATACCCTGAATTAGAAAAAATAGAGTCTGATTTGAATTCTTTTGCTATTGATTTTGCTAAGTCAACTTTATTGGGTAAAAAAAGTCCTTCTCTTAAAAAACTTAACATAAAAATAAACAATTTAAAGAAAGAAAGAGAGAAGATTTTAGTTTCTAATGGTTATGATTCTTCTTATTTAAAACCTTCTTATGAATGTTCTCTTTGTAATGATACAGGTTTTGTAAAGAAAGATAATAAAAAGGTAATGTGCAGCTGCTTGAAGCAACGTTTATTAGAAAATTCTTATGATAGTTCTAATTTATTTAATTTGAAGTCTGAAAATTTTTCAACTTTTAAGTCTACTATTTTTTCTAATAAAGTTGATTTTGAGAAATATGGACAGAATATTTCTCCTAGAGAAAATATTTTGAATATTAAAGATAAGGCAATTGAATTTGTTGAAAATTTTGATGATCCGAATTCTAAAAATCTTTTATTTTCTGGAAATACTGGTTCGGGTAAAAGTTTTATGTCTAATTGCATTGCAGCTGAAGTGTTAAAAAGAAATAAAACTGTTCTTTACCAGACAGCCCCTGTCCTTTTAGAGGGTGTTATTGATTATAAGATGTCAAGGAATAAGGATTTAAAGAATAATGTTTATAAAACTGCTTTGGAATCTGATCTTTTAATTATTGATGATTTAGGGACAGAGAGTTTAAATAGTATGAAATTGAGTGAATTGTTTACTATTTTAAATACTAGACTTTTAAATTTGAATAATAAAGTTGTTAAAACTATTATTTCTACTAATTTGAACATTAAAGAAATTTTTAGTTTTTACGAGGAGCGTATTGGTTCGCGCATTGCTGGTTTTTATGATATTTACTATTTTTTCGGTAATGATTTACGTTTAGCTAAGAAAAGGAAATAGTTTATAGTTTTGATTTTTAATGTATTATATAAAAAGGAGTGAAATGAATTTCACTCCTTTTTTGATATTTTCTTTCTTAGCTAAGCCAAGAATTTTTTTGTTTTATGTTACTTTTTTCTTGTGTTGTTTATTATTTTTTATCTTCTATGTTTGGATTTTCCATTTCTGGTGTAATTGTTTCTATGCTAACTACTTTTCCTCCATCTGATGTTCTCATAAGTGTTACTCCTTGTGTTGATCTTCCTAATACACTTATATCTTTTACTTGTAATCTTATTATTGTTCCTGTGTCAGTTATTAACATAACGTCATCTTCTTCTGTTGCTATTCTTACACCTACTAAGTTTCCTGTTTTTGGTGTAACTTTATATGTTATTACTCCTTTTCCTCCTCTTAGTTGAACTCTATATTCATCTAATTCTGTACGTTTTCCAAATCCATTTTCTGTTATTGCTAGTAATGTTGCTTTTCCTCCAGGTATTATTGATTCCATTCCTATTACTTCGTCATCTTCGTCTACTCTTATTCCTATTACTCCTTGTGCAACTCTTCCTATTGGTCTTACTTCTTTTTCGTCGAATGTTATGCTCATACCTTTTCTTGTTACTAATACTACATTGTCTTCTCCATCTGTAAGTCTTACTTGTATTAGCTCATCATTTTCTTTTAATGTTATTCCTTGAAGTCCTGTTTTTCTTGCTGAGTTATATTCTTTTAATGCTGTTTTCTTTATTAAACCGTTTTTTGTTGCCATTAATAAATATTTTCCTTCAGCAAAGTTTTGTATTGGTATTACTGCAGATACTTTTTCTCCTGGATCTAAGCTTAATAAGTTTACTATTGCAGTTCCTCTTGCTGTTCTTCCTGCTTCTGGTACTTCATATCCTCTTAGTCTATATAGTTTTCCTTTATTTGTGAAGAATAGTATTGTATCGTGTGTTGATGTTGTGAAGATTTGTTTTACAAAGTCTTCTTCTCTTGTTGCTATTCCTGTTATTCCTTTTCCTCCTCTTTTTTGGCTTCTATATGTATCTATTGGCATTCTTTTTATGTATCCAAAGTGAGTTAAAGCAACGACACATTGTTCTTCTTTTATAAGATCTTCGATGTTTATTTCTCCTTCTGCTGCAACTATTTTTGTTTTTCTTTCATCTCCGAACTTGTCTCTTATTTCTATTAATTCTTCTTTTATTATTCCATATACTAATGTTTCGCTATTTAATATTTCTTTTAAGTGTGCTATTAATTCCATTAGTTGTTTATATTCTTCTTCTATTTTTTCACGTTGCAATCCTGATAGTGTTTTTAGTCTCATGTCTAGTATTGCTTGTGCTTGAATGTCTGACAACTGGAATCTTTCCATTAATCTTTCTTTTGCATCATCATATGATGAACGGATTATTTCTATAACTTCGTCTATATTGTCTATAGCTATTCTTAAACCTTCTAATATATGTGCTCTTGCTAATGCTTTGTCTAGTTCAAATTGAGTTCTTCTTAAGATTACATCTTTTCTGTGATCAATATATACATCTAAGCATTGTCTTAGTGTTAGAATTTTTGGCTCACCTTTTACTAATGCTAACATTATTATTCCAAATGTATCTTGCATTTGTGTGTGTTTGTATAGTCTATTTAAAACTACTTGTGCGTTTGTGTCTTTTTTTAATTCTATTACTATTCTAACTTTATCGTTTCTATCAGATTCATCTCTTACTTCTGAAATACCTTCAACACGTTTTTCTCTAACTAGTTTGGCTATATTTTCTATTAATTTTGCTTTGTTTACTTGATATGGTAATGAAGTAACTATGATTCTTTGCTTATTGTTGTTCATTTCTTCTATTTCTGTTTCTGCTCTTAATGTTATTTTTCCTCTTCCTGTTGTATAAGCTTGTTTAATTCCTTCCATTCCTAAGATTATACCTTCTGTTGGAAAGTCAGGTCCTTTTATTACTTCCATTAGTTCTTCATCTGTCACATTGTCTTCATCTATTATTTTTATTATTCCGTTTATTACTTCTGTTAGGTTATGTGGAGGTATGTTGGTTGCCATTCCTACTGCTATTCCTGATGAACCATTTACTAATAGTGCTGGTATTCTAGCTGGTAATACTGTTGGCTCTTGTAGTCTATCATCGTAATTTGGCATAAAGTCTACAGTATTTTTTTCAATATCTGTTAACATGTGTGCAGCTATTTTTGACATTCTTGCTTCTGTATACCTCATTGCTGCTGCTCCATCTCCATCTATTGAGCCAAAGTTTCCATGTCCATCTACTAACATATATCTCATTGAAAAATCTTGTGCCATTCTTACCATAGCATCATAAACAGATGCATCTCCATGAGGATGATATCTTCCTAATACAGAACCAACTGTGTTAGCACATTTTCTGTATGGTTTATCGGCTGTAATTCCATCTTCATGCATTGCATATAATATTCTTCTATGTACTGGTTTTAAACCATCTCTAGCATCAGGTAAGGCTCTTGAGACAATAACACTCATCGCATAATCTATATATGCTGTTCTCATTTCTTTTTCGATGTCTCTTTCGATGATTTTTCCGTCTCGTCTTTCTGGTGTTTCTTGCATTTGTTTTTTCCTTCTTTCTCTTGATTTTTATACATTTGTATTATACTAAAACACCGAGTTTTTTGCAAGTAAAATCTACTAAAAAACCTTATTTTTAATGCTTTTTATATCTTTTGTGCTAACTCAATTTGACTTTCTGTTAGTTCTATATTATGTCCATTATTTTTTATTAAATTATGTAGATTTTCTACTTCTCTAGCTTCTTTTATAGTGGCTTCTATTGGCGCTAATTCTTTAATTTCTTTTTCTATTTTTTTATATACTTTTTCCATATTGTCAAAATCTTTTTCTTTATAAAATTC
>CANQGV010000080.1 GCA_947623475.1 uncultured Clostridia bacterium
TATTGTAAGACCTGGATTTTTGTCTTTTAGTTTTATTGCTTTTTCTATTTCAGATTGATCTGTTATTCCTAGTTTTCTTAGTTCTAATGCTTCTTCTCGTTTTTCTTGCCAATTGTCTCCATATTTGGTTATAAGTGCTCGTTTCGTTTGTTCTGATTTATACCATTCTTTATCTAATTTTGGATTTAATATCTTATCATTATATTCATCTCCGTAATATCCTTTTTGGAATGCGTCTTTTACAGCTTTTCCTTCTTTCATTATTGCTCCTGCTTGTTTTGTTGCCTCTTTAGCTAATAATGCTCCTCCTGCTGCTCCTGCTGCTCCCATTTTAAATACATTAGAATAATCATCACTTGCTAGTCCTGCTCCAATTCCTATTGTTCCAAATACACCTGCTCCAAGTCCCATTGCTGCTAGTTTTCCAGCTTTTTTTGCTGTGTTTTTATTAAGATATCTTGCCCTTACTCTTCCTAGTCCTCTTACTGTTGGCAAATTCATAATTTCTTGTCCTAAGCTCATTGGTTTATTTTTTATTTTTGGTTTTCCTGAACCATTTCCAAGTGACATTCCAGCTGTTCCGTTTCCTCCTGGTCCTCCTGATGTTCCTGGTGCTCCTATTTTTCTTTGTCTTGAAGTACCTCCTGTTAAAGGATTTAAACTTATTCCACTTCCATTTTTAAAGGCTCCTAAATTTTTTGGTGCGTCTTTATCTGCAACTCTTCCGTCGTCTGCCATTCTTATTTTTGCATCTCCTTCTTCTCCCTCTGTTTCTGCTGTTTCTTCTTCATCTCCTTCTAATGTATTTGTTAAACCTCTTGCTCCTGTTTGTAATCCTGACATTATTGATCCAAATACGGCTCCTGATGCAAATGCACCATTTCCATTGTCCATTCTTGGCTCTAATCCAAACATTTTCTTTATTATGTTTTCTGCTTGTGCTACAAATCCTATTGCTACTACTCCGTATAATGGATTTGCTTGTACTAATTCCATAGCACTTGTAAATATTACTATATATACTAATAAGTCTATTGGCTGAAGTATTAAGTTGAATGTATATTCTTTTAGCCATAAGTCAAAGGCTTGTGATTTTCCATCTTTAATTCTATCTAGCGGATATGTTAATGCTACTAATGGTGCTATTACTGTTAAAAATGCCATAAATATTACCCTTTTTAAGAACTTCCATGTAAATCTTAGTGTATACCATACAACTGTTATATATAGCATTGCATATCCACCCATCATTACTAGGTCTTCTTTTTTTGAAAAAAGTACTATTTGAGTTCTTAAGTCATTTAGTAATTTATCTCCTCCTGTTGTTGTATCTAAAAAGTTTATTTTATTTACGGCAATCCCTGACATTGCATTTGTAATTACTAGTAATGCAGCCATTATAAATTGTAAGAAGAATAGTAAGACTACTCCCATTACCCAGTCTTTTAACATTGTTTTATATTTTGCTTCTTCTTCTCCTGTTACAGATATCAATATTCTTATTCCTATATATACTAATACTATTAGTAAACCTGTTGCTGTTATATTTCTTAATGCTACATACCACTTTGCTACCACTTTTTGAATTGTCTTTGCTGGGTTTGCTGTATTTTCTCCATTTGCGTCATCTACTGCTTTTTGTAAGTCTTCCTTAGCATTTTTTACATCTGTATTATTTTCTCTACTAAACTGATAGTTTGGTGTTTCAGTTACAAATTCTGTTCTTTCTAGAAGAGCTCTTTGAGCATCTGCATTTTCTACAAGTGGATTTTTTAATTGCGTACCTTCATTTATAAAGTTTACATCAAATGCTGGTAGCTTATTTGAAAATATAGCAAGTGGTGAATAGTAAATAAAAGGAACTGGATCTGTAGAAGCTGGATAAAACCATGGTGTGTCTAATGGCTTATCTGAGTCTCCAAACAATGTTTTTTCATATTGAACATCATAAAAGAAAATATAGTAATAGTCTTGACTTCCTCTTGCATCTAATAAATCTTTAATATCATTATACCTTTCTTTTATTGCTGTTGGAGATCCTGGTAACATCATTTTTTGCATTATATTCATTACTGCATCTGCTATAGATATTGCTAATTTAAATACTACTTCAAATACTGGTCCTACTATATATGTTCCATTATCACGTGTTTTTCTTAACAATTTTATTATTCTTTGATTTTCTGCTGATTGTATATCTTGAACTTCTTGCTTTGTTTTCATTTCATCTTTTGCGTTTACAACTCCAATTTCTTTTAAGTATTTGTTGTAATCTTTTGTTATTGGTTCTATATAATTTTTAAATTCCTCTGTAGCACTATATCTCCATCCTTGCCACCAACTTCCATTTACACTTTCCATCTCACCACTGAAATCTGCTGGATTTTTCTGTTTAAACGGTTTATATCTATCAATATATTGTTTTGCTAACTCTGTATATCTGTCTTTTTTTTCTGATCTTATCTGGCCATTTGTGGTTTCATATAAATATATAAATTCTGCAAGTTCTCCATCATTATCTAATTGTGATTTTATACTTTCATCATCTATTGCTTTTTTTATTTCATCTATTTTATCTTGGTAATCTGATGGTATATTTTTTACTGCAGCGAAAACAGGCATTGTTATTACAGAGTTTAGTAATATCAATGCAATCATAAAGATAATTATAGTTTTTTCTACTATTTTTTTCTCCTTAATCTTTATCTTCACTGCTTTCTTCTCCTTCTGAACTTTCTGTTGGTATATTTAAAACTTTCTTTACTGATTTCATTGCTTTGTCTGCGGCTGATTTATCTCCTCCAAGCATATTTAACATCTGGTTATAAACTTTTTCTTCTCCTCCTTCTTTCATAAGTTCTTTTCTTGAAGTTACATTGTTGGCAAAGTTTACTGCATTTCCTGCTTGTTGTATTGAAAGTTCTGGATAATCTTTCTTTAGTTTAATTGCTTTTTCTATATCGCTTTGATCTGTTATTCCTAATTTCCTTAGTTCTAAAGCTTCTTCTCTTTTTTCTTTCCATTCGTCTCCGTATTTTGTTCTAAATAGTTCTTTTGTTTCACTTGAGTTGTACCATTCTTTATCTAATTTTTCGTTTAATTTTTCATTATATTCTTTACCTAGGTATGCTTTTTGCGTTGTTTCTGCAACGTCTTTTACTCCATTTTTTACTGCTTCTCCTTGTTTTACTGCTTCCCTACCAAGTAAAGCTCCTCCTGCTACTCCTGCTAGTCCATATTTTAGTACGTCATCATATCCATCTTGTGCTAAACCAGCTGATAGTCCTATCATTCCAAAGGTTGCTGCTCCTACACCCATTGCTGCGAGTTTTGCTACTTTCATTCCGTTTTTCTTATTTACATATCTTCTTGCTACATTTTTTGCTCCTTCTTTTATTTTTGCTCTTCTTATTTTTCTTTTTTCTCTGTTTTGTTCTCCTTGCATAAATAATTGTGTAGCTCCTGGTCCATTTGGATTTTTTTCTGCTTTTTTCTGCGCTCTCTTAAATCGTTTTTTGGTTTTATCTTCTTGACTTTGATTAAGGAGATTTCCTAAAAACGGTATTTTCATTTTGTTTCCTGTATTGTTTCCTTCTGATGTTCCTGAATTTTCATTTCCTGAGTTTATAGCTTTTTGAGAGTCTTGTTTAAATGCGTCTAAGTCTTTTGGTGCATTTGCATCTGCTTTTCTTACTTTTGTAGGTTTTTCTTTTTCTGGATTATCTTCTCCTGATGATGATATTGCTCCGGTTAAAGCTCTACTTCCACTTTGCATTGAAGACATTATAGATCCAAAGGCTGCTCCTGCTGCAAAGCCTCCTTTTCCTGCTCCACCTTCTGCTCCTAATCCGAACATTTTCTTTATAAATTTTTCTGCTTGTAATAAGAATCCTATTGCTACTATTGCATATATAAAGTTTATTTCTACTATGTCCATAGCTGTAGATATTATTATTGTGTATAATAGTAGGTCTATTGGTTGTATTAACAGGTTAAATGTATACTCTTTAAACCATAAGTTAAAAGATTGAGATGATCCTCCTCCTAGTTTATCTATAGGGTATGTTAATCCTACCAATGGTGCCATTATTGTTAAAAAGGCCATATATACAGTTCTTTTTAAAAATTTCCATGTAAAAATTATTAAATACCATAAGACTACTATATATACTATTGAAAAACCTAGTTCTGAAAACCATTGATCTTTTCTTTGAGCAAAAGCTATATTTGTTCTTATTTCATTCATGAAGTAATCTCCTCCGGCGAGCATCTTCTACAAAATCTATACTTTTGGTGTTTATCATTTCTGTTACTGTTTGTGCTAAATTTATCAATAATAACATTATCATGTGCATAAATAATAGTATTACTAATCCCATTGCCCAGTCTTTTAACATTGTTTTATATTTTGCTTGTTCATCTGCTGTTGCAGATATTACTATTCTAATTCCTATGTATACTAGGACTATTAATAGTCCTGTAGCTGCTAAATTTCTTATTGCTACATACCATTTTGCAATTACTTTTTGCAATGATGCTGCTGGGTTTGCTTTGTTTTCTCCTTTAGCATCTTCAGCTATTTGATCTAGTTTTCCTTTTAATTCATCGATTCTGTCTCCCCATATATCATTTATCTCTAGGTTTTCTATACGTTCTTTTGCTTTTCCTAACATTTCATCACTATATTGTCCATCATCATCTGCTAAAAAAGGATTTACTATTTGTTGATCTGTATTTATAAAGTTAATATCAAATAAAGGTATTTTATTGCTTAAAATCGCACTTGGACTGTAATATATAAAAGGAACATCTACTTTTGATTTTTTATTCTTGTCTGGTGTTACTGCTTTTTCTACTTTTTGTGATTTATGGTCTATTTGGAAATATTTAGCTATTCCTGCAAAACTTATTAAGTATGCATCTCTACTTCTTGCTTCTAGTTTTCCTTTTACATAATCATTGTTTTCTCTTGTTGCTACAGCTGTTGGTGCTCCTTCTATTGCAAGACTTTGTAATAAATTCATTACTCCGTCTCCTATTACTGTTACTACTATTGAAATAGCTTGAAAACATTGTTTCTCTATTTCTCTTTTTATACTATCCCAAAAACCTTCTCCTTTTAGAAATCCTTCATCATCTTTTGCAAGTAGTGATTCTATATATTCTTCTTCTTCTCTTTTTTTTGCTGCTTCTGCTTCTCTTTGTTTTTCTTCTGGTGTTTTTGCTTCTTCTTGTTGTTGCTCCATTGTTTTTTTATCATAATATTCGCCTGATATTTGGTTTAGATATGTTTTATATCGTTCTGTAAGATTTCCATTTTCATCATATCTTTCAAAAGCTGTTGCACTGTTCATTTCTGGTGCTGT
>CANQGV010000081.1 GCA_947623475.1 uncultured Clostridia bacterium
TCTTTTATTGTACTCATCATAGTTGAGTCTTCATACTTTTTGTTATTTTCTTTTGCATAATCTTCTTTCACTAGTTCTTTGTTATATGAATAAATCTTTTCTATTATCTCTTGCCTCTTTTCATCTGACATATCTTTATATGATGTACTTCTTACTACATCACTAAATAATTTAAAAGATTCTTGTCCAAATTGTTTTTTATATTTTGCATACTCATCAGCTGTAAATCTGTATTTTTCTCCATCTATAGTTATGTTTTTATCTAATATTCCAGGTAAAACCGAACTTTCTCCTGTTTCATTATATAATCTTGAAATTTCTTTATCTACTTCATTTGTATTAATAGACTTTCTTGTCCATGGGAATATAGCATTTTCCAAAGTTCTTTTTACTACGTTATCTGATTGTTTTAGGTCTTTACCCCATATATCAGTTTTAGTAGGTAATAGTTGTCTCAATCCAGGTATTTTTGACATTATTTGATTTTTAGTTGAATCTACTGCTTTTGAAAATTTATCTTGTTTTGTTGAAGTTGTACTTCTTTCATATTTATCCGTTGATTTGGCAATTTGACCTAATGCAGTTGGTACAAATTGATTTACATATGATTTTCCCGCATTTGTTATTATACTGGCAATCATTTGAGCGCTTCCTTGTTCATAGCTTTGTAGTGCTGATGTTAGACCACTTAACATTGACATTTCTGCCATGGGATTCATTGCATTTGCCATTGCATTTAATAAGTTACTTCCCGAATCAATCAACTGATTACTTTTATCATCTTTGTCGCTTGATAGTGATTTCATTTCACTTTTTGACTGTTTCATTTCCCATATTTCAGCTCCAATAAATAATGGTATTCCTGTTGGAGAAAGCCAGTCTAACGAATATGTATTATCTCCTATTTGTATAGAATATGTTTGTTTTCCTTGAGTCTCATCATATTGTTCCTTCTTATCATCATCACTTCCACTAGCTTTTAATATTCCATTTTGTGCTAAAGCATAACCTACAAGAGCTATTCCCGATCCTGTTAATCCTTTTGAAATATTATCTATATATTGATTTATTGTTATATCTCCATTTCTTAATTTAACGGTGTCATATACCATACTTTTCACTAAACCAATAGGACTATAATTTGCTCCTGCTTTTGCCACATTTATTGGAGTTTTAACAAATGGTACTAGTGACTTTAAGAAAAATTTACCAACTCTATTATCTATTTGATTAGCTAATGATGCTAATCTACATTCTTGATGGAATGTAGCTTCTTTTGCTTGTTCTACTGCATAATTTCTCGCTTTTGCTAATTGTTTATCTGTAATAGTTTTTGGTGTTAATTTATTAGCTGTCATATATTCTGATAACGCATTTCTATAACCTGCTTTTAATCCCCAACCATCTTCAGCTTCTAATGCTTTATCATTTAATTCAAACAATTTTCCTACTGTCTTTTCCATAGTATCATTTTTAAACGTACGCATACTATTTTCTAATCTAGTTTTAGGATTATATTTATTTTCACTTAAACCTAGTCTATCGGCTACATTTTTTATATCATTTTTAGCAAATTCTTTAACGTTTTTACTTGCAGGTACTATTGTATGAGTCCTTTCTATATTAGGATTGATTTTATTTGCAATACCTTCTATTATTCCTGCGACTTTATTTTTAGCTTTTTGAGTTGCTCCCATTGCTGTATTACCTACAATATTTCTTATATGAGTTCTAGGATTAGCTAACATAGAAAAGTATCTCCACGCATCAATCTTTTGAAGATTTGTTTTTGAAACCTGTTGGCCTAACTCACTATATACTTCATCTAAATTAGTTTGTAGTTCCTCGTCAGTTTTAGAATTTACAATCTTATCTATCATATCCTCTGTTAAGTTAAATTGCTCTACTTCTTTCCCTTTTTTGCCTCTTTGTTCTTGTAACTGATTGTTCATTTTATCAACTGACCTTTGAAGCCATATAGCCTGTCCTTCTGGTGTTTGATGATTTAATAAAGATAAGGCTTGAACTGTTTGACCAGCTGTTGTTCCTGCCATTGCAGTTGCTTGTATAGCATCTTGTAACTTCGTTTTATCACCTATTTTAGAATAATATTGTATTAATCTTTCCCCAAGTGCTATATCATCAGCCTTTATATTACCTTTTGTCATTGCTCTTGTGATTAATGAAGATAGTTCTCCATCTATACCTTCTTTACCATTCATTTGTATCGCTGTTTCTATCCTTTTATTAGCTCTTTCTAGTTGTTTATCGTTTGATTCAGGTACATAAGTGTCTGTCCCCATTAACTTTTTTGATACTTTTTTAGCTTCATCACTAATATTTGAGCTTTCTAT
The DNA here is from genome assembly GCA_947623475.1 of uncultured Clostridia bacterium. Classification (GTDB taxonomy): domain Bacteria; phylum Bacillota; class Clostridia; order TANB77; family CAG-508; genus CAG-269. The sequence goes on from CANQGV010000081.1 coordinate 2,355, forward strand.
TATTGATTTATAATGTTTCCTTATTTTCGTTTTATCACTCAATGGTAAATTAGCACTTATTTGACTATTAGTATTCTCCACTTTATTACTTACATATTCTTTTGTAGGCAACTTAACTTCCTGTATTGCTTCTCCTGTTGAATTATTCGTCGCTTTTAATGGTATACTTTTTGTGCTGTTTTGATTTATTTTTTCTATATTACCTTTGTTTGGTAGTCTTATTTCTTGTAAATCAGTTCTTGTTCCTTTCGATTTAAAATTGTTATCTAAATATTCTTGCCATGATTCGTTATTTTTTGAATAACGAATATCTGGATTGTCTGTTGGTTTTGAATTGTCTATATTTTTTATTTGGTTAGAATTGAATGCCACATATATTTTCTCCCCTTCATTTAAGAAACCTTCCTTACTTATTATTCCATCAAATCCCGTTGTCTCTTTTAATATTTCATATGTTTTTTTCCATGTTAACCCAGAAGCCTCATGTACACTATTTACAAGGTCTATATCATCTCCACCGTAATCATATTCCATTAAAGCATTATCTAATCCATCATAATCTGCTAAATAGCTTCCTTTGGTTTCTTTGTTTACTGCTTCTATAAATTTTTTGTACTCATTTTTTGTCATTAAAGTTTCCATATACCCCATAGGTTTCTTTATGTCTAAATATACCTCTTTTAAATTTCCTGTTCCTCTTGTATATTCTTGTCCAGTTGCCTTTTTGTCTGTAAAATAAAAACCTGCTCCTAGGCTTGATGTGTTTTCTCCTAATTTATCATAGTTAAAAACATTGAATTCATTTGTAGTTCCATGATATACAGTTTTTAAATTCCCATTTTCATCTCTTACTTTACTATCTTTAAAATATTCCCCTTGTTCTTTTGTAAGTTGTCTACCTTGATTATCTTTTTGCATAGAAAAAGAACTCTGATTAGAGTTCTCTATTCTTGACTTATTTCCATTGCCTTTATTATTAATTTCTGACTGTCTAATTGATTCTTCTTGTGTTGTTCTACTATATAATCCACTAGTTTGTTTGTCTTCTCTGGTTGTTGTACTGCTATCATTACTGCTATTATTTCTTCTTCTGTCATTTTCAAGCCTTTTAATGCTTGAACTAAATCCTTTTGAATTTGTGATAACTCCATTAGTGATCTCCTCTCGTAAAATTTTAACAATATCTTCGTTTCCTTCTATCTCTATTCTTCCTAAAATAGTATAACTGTCAAAATCGTTTTTATTGAAAATGTAAAAATATTCTCCAAATTCTTTAACATTAGTTCCGTTTTTTTAAATTTGGAGTATCTGTATTTATAGCACTTCTTAATCTGTTATATTCTTGATTAGTTATATCAATACCTTTTATATTATACTCTATATTTGCATTATTTTCAATATCGTTGCTATAACTTTCATAGTTATCTTCTACTATCCCTGCAATTGAATAATTTGTCGTATTATTTAATTCTTTATTATTTCTATAAGCTTTCTCCCATTTGTATTTTAGGTCTTCTATGAATTGATTTTTATAACCTCTAAATTGATGCCATAAATATTTAATTTCATTGTAAATTCTCTTAAATAAATTAGGATTTTTTTGTGATAAATTATCTATAAACTCTTGAGTTCCGAATAACTGTGCTGATACATCTGCTAGAGATTCTTCTGTTATTTCTGATTGATTATAATTTTCAAGTAGCTTTTTAACTGATTCATCAAATTTTGGATTAGATTTTCTATAGTTTTCTATAATATTCATCATGCTTTTTGTCCCTATTGCATGAGTTAATTCATGTATAGCTATAAATTCTCCTGATCTTGTTGAATTAGGATTTATTGTTATTATTCCATTTTGATATTTTCCGTTTGCCATGTTTCCATTTTCATCAGTAAGAGTGTTATCTAATCGTATTTCTATATCTTTAGCTTGTATAATTTTTTCTAATATATTTATGTATTTTTGTGTTTCTTCTGAATTGTTAAAATATTTACTTGCATCTCGTCTTAAATTATCTATCTTTATATTATCACTTCTTATGTACTGGTATCTTTGTGCTGTTTTTTGTTGTTCATTTCCTTTTGTTCCACTTTCTGTTCCCTGTATTTCATTTTCTTTAGATGTTGTATTGCTTGATGATCTGTCATTATGTCTTTCCACTTCTCTAGATATTCTATCATCTCTTTCTGCTGTTCTTCTGTCTTTAAGTTCGTTCCTATTATCAATCTGGTTTCCTTCTCTAGTCCTAAATCTAACATTAGATTTATTAACTTCTGTACCGTTGGCGTTATTTCTATCATTTTCTATTACCTCATTGCTTTCAATAAATTTACTTTCAGAGGTATCTTTATTTATTCCAATATTTTCCCAACTATTTACAAATTTTACAGGAACTTCTTTTAATCCTAATTCATTAGCAATCTGTAGTCTATGGTTTCCATTTTCAATTTCAATACTTCCATCATTATTCCTTATTAATTCTATTGGAGTTGTTATTCCATTTTTCTTTATGTTTTCTCTTAGTGTTGCATTCTGTTTTTCATTTCTATATCCACCATCTGTTTTTAAAGGTAAAAGGTCTTCTATTGGAACATTTTTAACCTCTCCGATTGTGGAATTATTATATAATACATTTCTTCTTTCTGCAACATTTTTATTATCTACATCTTTTACTGCATTATATATCGTGTTAATCCAGTCATCAGAAGTAAATTTCACATACCTTTGACCTTGTCTATTTAAAGATTCTTTAGTAGATGGTTTTTCTTTTTGCCACGTTCTATATGCTATTTGCTCTATTAATTTTTAAATATAATTCAAGACTTATAAAAAATATTCAAAAACTCAAAAAGCAATAATAATAATAATAGGGTTTTGAACATATTTCACGATTTTATAAATATTGTTCAAAACCCTACTTTTTGGCTGGGGTACTAGGATTCGAACCTAGGAATGTCGGAGTCAGAGTCCGA
>CANQGV010000082.1 GCA_947623475.1 uncultured Clostridia bacterium
CAATAATAGCAGATAAACAATATAAAGAATTTGCTGAAAGAATGAAAGACTTTCCAATAAGAGTTGAATTATTAAATAGATTTAAAAGTAAAAAATATCAAAATGAAGTTATAAGAAAATTAAAATTAGGAGAAGTTGATGTTGTAATAGGTACACATCGTATTCTTAGTAAAGACGTAGAATTTAAAGATTTAGGATTAATAATTATTGATGAGGAACATCGTTTTGGAGTAAAAGACAAAGAAAAAATAAAACAATACAAAACAAATGTAGATGTTTTAACAATGACAGCTACACCTATCCCTAGAACATTACATATGTCAATAGTAGGTGTAAGAGATATGTCAGTAATTTATGAGCCACCACATAATAGAAAACCAGTTCAAACATATGTATTAGAATATGATACAGAAGTAATAAAAGAAGCAATCACAAGAGAATTAGAAAGAAAAGGTCAAGTATTTTATTTATACAATAATGTTCAACATATTGAAAGTAAAGTAAATCAAATTGCAAGTTTGATACCAGAAGCTAAAGTAGCATATGCACATGGAAAAATGACAGGATCACAAGTTGAATCAATAATGCAAGAATTTGTTGAAGGAAAAACAAATGTATTAGTTTGTACAACAATATTAGAATCAGGAATAGATATACCAAATGCAAATACAATAATAGTAGAAAATGCTGATAGACTTGGTTTAGCACAGTTATATCAAATTAGAGGAAGAGTGGGAAGATCTGATAAACAAGCATATGCATATATTACGTATAAACGTGACAAATTATTAACAGAAATAGCAGATAAAAGATTAAGAGCTATCCGTGAATTTACTGAATTTGGCTCAGGGTTTAAAATAGCAATGCGTGATTTAGAAATAAGAGGAGCAGGAAGTTTATTAGGTGAAATTCAGTCAGGACACCTAGAACAAGTTGGATATGACACATATTGCAATTTATTAGACCAAGTTGTAAAAGAAATGAAAGGAATAGAAATAGAAGAAGAACAAGAAATACAAATAGACTTAGATGTAACATCTTATATTCCAGATGAATATATATCAGATTCAAATCAAAAAATTGAAATTTATCAAAACATAGCTTTGTGTAAAAATGAAAATGATATTCGAGATATAATTGATGAGTTGATTGATAGATTTGGAAACATGCCAAAAGAGGTAGAAAATTTAATAAAAATAGCAAGAATAAAATACTTAGCTAAAAACTTGAAAATAGAAAAAATAGCTAGTAAAAAAGCTTTTGCTGTAATAACATTTAAAGCAAATGATTTTGAAATAGATGTAAATAAATTAGTAAAAGAATATGGAGCAAAAATAAAATTTTCACCAGGTGTAAAACCAAGAATAACTTTAAATTTAGAAAAAGAAGAAGAAAATGTATTATTAAAAGGTATAACAGAATTCTTACAAAAAATATAAATAAAAAAAGTTGTGTAATTATATTTACACAACTTTTTATGAAATTATTTATTTGATAAAAAATCTGAAAATTCATCAATTTTAATACTTAATTTTTCTCCAGTTTTAGTTTCTTCAACTTCAACATTTTCTCCATCAAACTTTTTACCTAAAATTACAATATATGGAGTACCTAAAACATAAGAATCTTTAATTTTTTCTCCTAAAGAAAGTTTTTCTCTATCATCAATAATAGGACTAAATCCTTTTTGTGTTAATGTTTCATATAAATTTTCAGCAGTTTCTTTATGTTCATCACTATATACTATTTGAACTTTATATGGAGCAATATTAAAAGGTAATGAAAAGCCTTTTATTTTATCTCCATTTTTAATAATATTGTTTTCAATTAAACATGCAATAATTCTTCCAAGTCCTATACCATAGCAACCCATGTAATAAGGTTTATTTTCTCCATTTTCATCAACAAAATTTAAGTTCATAGATTCAGAATATTTTGTTCCAAGTTCAAAATTGTTGCCCAATTCAACTGAATGATATTCTTTTAAATTGTTTAAATCTGATACACCAAAAGCTTTTATAAAAGTTTCCTTGTCCTCAAAATCTAAAACTTCTTTATTTAATCCAACATTATTTTTTTCATCATAAAGAATTATATCTTCTCCTAGTTCTGTAAATGCTTGGAACTCTTCTGAGACTCTTCCACCCATTGTTCCACCATCACTAACAACAGGAATAATATTAATTCCAATTCTTTTAAATATGTTTAAATATACATCATGCATTTTGTTAAATGTTTTATGCATGTTTTCATAAGATGTATCAAAAGAATATGCATCCATCATAACAAAAGTTCTAGGTCTAAATAAATAACCTCTTGCACGTATTTCTTTTCTAAATTTCTCATTAATTTGATAATATATAGCTGGTAAATTTTTATATGATAATAGTCTATTAGCTCCAAAAACTGTAACACATTCTTCTGCAGTTGGTGCTAAACCATATTCACCAAAGTTACAATCTATTGTATACATTATATCATTTTCGGTAGTATAGACATCCCATCTATTTGATCGATCCCATAAGCTTCTGGGTTGTAATTTAGGAAATTCAACTTGTATGCAACCAGATTTATCTAGTTCATCAATTATAATATCTTCAATAATCCTTTCAAGTTTAGTCCATAGATTTCCATAGCCATAAATACCACTTTCAAATTGGTATAGTTCACCAAGTTTTAATAAAATATTTTGACCTGGATATGTTGTGTCTACATCATTTAGTTTGATTTTTTTAATTCCTAAATTACTTAGTTTCATGTCTATCATCCTTCCTATAAAAAAATTAGCATTCAGTATAATACCGAAAAGCTAACATAATTATACACTAAAATCATTAAAAAGTATAGACTTTCATTTGATTTTTTCTAACTTATGGGGTATAGTAATATATAGAAAAAATAGAAAAGGAATAAAAAAATGCAAAGAATTACAAGTAAAGATAATGAAATTATAAAAAACATAAAAAAATTAAAAACAAAAAAATATAGAGATTTAAATAATGAGTATATAATTGAGGGAATAAAACTAGTTGAAGAAGCAATAAAAGAAAATGCAAAAATAAAACAAATAGTAATATGTGAAGAAAATGAGCAGACCAGTAGTATTCCAAAAGAATTGATGTACGAAATAGCAAGACATGAATGCTTATATGTAACACAAAAAGTATTTAATAGTATATCAGATGTAACAAATCCTCAAGGAGTATTAGCAGTTATAGAAAAAACAAGTAAAGAAAAAAATGAAATAGATTATTCAGAAGATGTAATTGTAGTACTAGATGATATACAAGATCCAGGTAATTTAGGAACTATATTAAGAACTTTAGATAGTACTGGTTTAAAACAAATAATAGTATCTAAAGGAACAGCAGATGCTTATAATCCGAAAGTTGTAAGATCAACAATGGGTGCTATATTCAGAATAAATATAATAGAAACAGAAGACTTACAAGAAACAATCCAAAAAATGAAAGAACAAAATTATAAAATTATTGTTACAACACCTAATACGGGAAAAACTATATATGATATAGACTATAATAAAAAAGTAATAATCATAGGCAATGAAGCAAATGGAGTAAGCCCACAAATTATAAAACAAGCAGATGAAAATGTTAAAATACCAATGCTTGGAAAAACAGAAAGTTTAAATGCATCAGTTGCCACAGGAATTATTTTATATGAATATGTTAGACAAAAATTAAAATAGAAATGTTTGTTATTTTATATCGTATAAATTAAAACTTAATAAAAAGGAGAAATAACAATGAAATTAAATATTGTATTAGTAGAGCCAGAAATACCACAAAACACAGGGAATATAGCAAGAACTTGTGCAGCGATAGGAGCAAAACTACATTTAGTTTATCCATTGGGGTTTTCAATATCAGAAAAAGCAGTAAAAAGAGCTGGACTAGATTATTGGGATAAAGTGGAAATAGAAGAACACATGTCATTTAAAGAATTTTTAGAAAAATATAAACCAGAAGAAAATAACATGTATTTTGTAACAACAAAAGGAAAACATGTTTATTCAGAGCCAGAATATAAAAATATGGAAGAAGTATTTTTACTATTTGGAAAAGAAACAAAAGGATTACCAGAAGATATTTTACAAAAATATATAGACAAAACAATAAGAATACCTATGAGAAAAACATTACGCTCACTTAACCTATCAAACTCAGTTTCAATTGTAGCATATGATGTATTTAGACAAACTAACTTTGAGGGACTTGAAGAAATAAGTAAATACTTTGATTAAAATACAATTTGACTTTTTTACCAATAAGTGCTATATTTACCAAAGAAGGTGAGAATAAAAAATGGCATTAGATTATAAAATTATTGGAGATAGAATAAAAAGTAAGAGAATAGAAAAAAAGTATAGTCAAAAAGACATAGCAAATGAGTTAGAAGTATCTACAGTATTTGTTAGTAGAATGGAAAACGGTACAGCAAAAGTAAATTTAAATAGATTAGTGCAAATAAGCAAATATTTAGATGTACCATTAACATATTTTTTAACAGGAAGTATTACAGAATCAAAAGATTATTTAACCAAAGATTTTGATGAAGTTTTAAAAAAATGTACACCAGAACAACAAAGGTTAATTTTAAATATAGCCAAATTACTTATAAAGTCAAAATAGCAAGCTAATAAGCTTGTTATTTTTATGTTTAATGTGCTATAATCTGAATATAAAAGGAGTTAAAATATAGCAATGGAAAGATATGAGAGTTTTGATACACAATTTGAAACCCTAACTGATGAAAATATTCATGAAGATGAAAAGGTGGAAATTATAGTTAATTTTAAAGATGATTTAGAAAAAACTGCAGCAATTAAAAACCTAATAAAAGACCCAAGAAACAAAATAATTGTTGCTAGTACTTTAAAAGATAGAAAAATAATTGACAAACTAACTATACCAGACAAGAAAAAATATTCTAAAGTAGGAATAGATCCAAAAATTACATTTGCAACAGAAATAGAAGTAGAAGGTGACAAGGCTAATCTATTTTTAGAAGCAAAAGAAATTCTTTTTAGAGAAATAAAAGGTAAAAAGAGTAGTTGGAAAATAGTAGAAGATGCTAGTTTAGAAAGAGGAAGGTCAGCTGAACTAAGACCTTCTGGAAAGTTTACTGATTCTAAAAGAACAGTTGAAGAAATATATGAAATATGCTCAATATTAGAAAAGTGTGGATTAGAAACAAATGAAAGTTGTGGACTTCATATACATGTTGGAGCATCATATTTTGGAAAAAA
>CANQGV010000083.1 GCA_947623475.1 uncultured Clostridia bacterium
ATTTATATGATAATATATATAATATGAGACGCAATAAAATAGTGCCTATATTAGCACATCCAGAAAGATATCCATATATACAAAAAGAGCCAGATATAATATATGAGTTAATAGAAAAGGGTGTATATATGCAATCAGATTATGGTAGCATTATAGGTGAAAACGGACAAAGAGCTAAAATGATAGTAATGAAAATGCTTGAGAATAATTTAGTTCATTTCCTAGGAACAAATGCTCATAGAGAAAATACTATTTATAAATATATACCAGGAATTATTGAAATATTAAGAAATATGATAGGTGAAGAAAAATTATATGAATTAACAACAAAAAATCCAGAATTAGCATTAAATAATAAGAGAATAGATATAAGAGAGCCAATTGAAATAAGGCTTGATCTAAAAGAAAAAATAAAAATGTTTTTTATGAAATAAAGGAGGAAAATTAAATGAGAAAATACTTTGGGACAGATGGCATCAGAAGAATAGCCAATACAGAACTATCACCAAGTTTAGTATATAGAGTTGCAAAAGCAGGGGCGTATGTACTATCTAAGCATTCTAATCATACCCCAACAATTTTAATAGGTAGAGACACACGTATTTCAGGAACATTAATAGAAAGTGCTATGTTAGCAGGTTTTTTAAGCTATGGAGCAAATGTAAAATTATTAGGAGTAATTCCTACACCAGGTGTTGCTTATTTAACAAGAAAACTAAAAGCAGATGCAGGAGTTGTTATATCTGCTTCTCATAACACATTTGAATTTAATGGGATTAAATATTTTAGTAATAAAGGTATGAAAATTCCTGATGAACTTGAAGAAGAAATAGAAGAAATAATGGATTCAGGAAATTTAGAAGAATTAACTGCAAAGAAAGAAAAAATTGGAGTTGCTGAATATAGATTTGATTTATTAGACGAATATGTATATTTCTTTAGAAAAAATTTTGATGATACAATGGAAAAATTACATAATCCAGATTTTATAGTAGGAATAGATACTGCAAATGGTGCTACTTCTGTTGTAGCAGAAAAAGTATTTACAGCACTAGGAATAAATCATATTATGATAAACAATACACCTAATGGTATAAACATAAATGAAAATTGTGGCTCAACACACTTAGAAAATTTGAAAAAAACAGTTATAGAAAATAAATTAAGCTTAGGAATTGCTTATGATGGAGATGGAGATCGTTGCTTAGCTGTTGATGAAAAAGGAAATGAAATAGATGGTGATAAATTATTAGCAATTATCTCTAAAAGCTTAAGAAGTAAAGATTCATTAAAACAAAATACTATAGTTGCAACAGTTATGAGTAATTTAGGATTAAATAAATATTGTGAGAAAAACAACTTAGAATTACTACAAACAAAAGTTGGAGATAGATATGTATTAGAAGAAATGTTAAAAAACGATTATAATCTAGGAGGAGAACAATCTGGACATATAATAATGCTTGATTATAATCCAACAGGAGATGGAATTTTAACATCTTTAATGTTAATTAAATCAATATTAGAAGAAAACAAAAAGGCTTCTGAAATGTCAGAAATGCTACAAACATATCCTCAAATACTAGTAAATGCTAAAGTAAATTCAGACAAAAAATATGATTATGAAAAAGATGTGGAAATAAAAGAAGCTATAGAAAAAATTGAAAAAGAATTTTCTGGAAATGGTAGAGTTTTAATAAGACCATCTGGAACAGAGCCTTTAGTAAGAGTTATGATTGAAGGGCAAGATCAAGAATATATAACAAAAAAGGCAGAAGAAGTCGCTAAATTAATAGAAAAAAAATTAAAGTAACGAAAAAGTAATATTACTGTAACTAAAAAGTAATATTACTTTTTCTGTTTTCTATTGAAATATTAAAAACTGAGTGGTAATATAAAATTGTAGATTTATAGGAGAAAATGGAGGAAGAAAATATGCCATTAATTAATTTAACTGATCCAGTAACACTTATATTAATATTGATAGGTACAGGATTATTAGTGTTTTTATCACAGGAGCTTAAAAAAAGTTATATAGGAATGATACCGTTAGCTATTCATCTGATTTTGTTGATAGCACATGTTATACATTTAGTTACATTACCAGAACAAGCTAATCCAGATATAGTAAAAATAACATGTTTTTGCTTAGTGGCTGATTTTATATTTGTATTAGCAACATTCTTTGCATATCTTTGGGTTGATGATATGGAAGCTAAAAAAATGGGAAAGAGAAGCTTAGACAATAGTTTAGATTGGTTTTGGAAAAGCGTATAATATAAATCAAAAAACACTTCAAAATAGAAGTGTTTTATTTTTTTGCATAAAATAAAAAAAGTAGCATATACATATATATAATACCAATACATACGAGGAGAAATGAATGTTTAATGTTACAATATTAAAAATTAAAGACTTAGTGAAATATATAAGTATCATAATGATAGCTATTATTACTATTATTTTTTTAAGTAAAATAAAAGATAAAAGTAATTTTATAAAAAGCTTAAATGAAGAAGTACCATTTGCATTTAAATCGGAAAAAACAAAAGAAGAAAATAACATAAAAACAGAATCAAATTATATGAAAAATATAATAGAAACAGAAATAAGTGCCATAAAAGAAAACAATGAAGATATAAATAAAGTAGAAGAAGACAAAAAAGATGAAGAAAAACCAACAGAAGAAGTGGAAGAAGCAAAAGAAGAAAATATAGATATTCCAATAGGAATACCTACAGAAGTAGTGACACAAAATCCTATACAAGAAAAATTTAATACACAATATGGTGCTATAAAAATAAAAAATGAAACAGAATATCCATTAACAGACGAAATAATGAATCCAAACATAACGATAGAAAACAAAAATATATTAATATTCCATACACATACTTGTGAAAGCTATACTTCAAGTGAAGCTTATCCATACATACCTACTGGAAATTTTAGAACATCAGACTTGAATTTTACAGTAGCAAGAGTAGGAACAGAATTAGAAGCATATTTAAAAAAGTTTGGATTTAATGTTTATCATGATATGACATACCATGATTATCCAGCATATAATGGCTCATATACAAGATCTTTAAATACTGTAAGTAATATCTTAAAAACAATGCCTTCAGACATAATAATAGATTTACACAGAGATGCTATTGGAAGTAGAAGCGATTATGCACCAAGTATAAAAATTGGAGATGAAATTGCTGCTCAAATAATGTTTGTAATAGGAACAGATAATGGAGGATTAGAACATCCTAATTGGAAAGAAAATTTGAAGTTTGCAATTAAAGTTCAGCAAAAAGCAGAAGAGTTATATCCTGGATTATTCAAACCAATAATGCTAACAAAATCAAGATACAATCAACATGTAGGAAAATATGCTAATATAATTGAGGTTGGATCAACAGGAAATACTCTAGAACAATGTTTAACAAGCATGAAATATTTATCTAAAGTTTTTAGTGAAATAATAAAATAAAAAATTATTAAATTTTTTCCCTCACAGACTAGACAATTTTTATTCTTTTATATATAATAAAACAAGAAATAATGGAGGATTTTTGTCATGTATGAAAGAAGTGTTATAGTTCTAGAGCGTTACACCGAAGATATACTTGGGTTAAACAAGTCAAACAACCTAAAAAACAATTGCTATACATATAAAGATATAATAGAAGAAGAAAAAGTATATAAGGAAATGCTTGAAGAAGAGGATGAGGTAATAAAAAAATTTGAAGAAATAGCAGAAAAAATTCAAAAAATGCAAAGAAGTCAAGAAATTTTATATAAAAATAATAAAGCATTAGAAGAAGAAAGATATTCGTTATTTTATGATTTTGAAACTGAACCAGAAACAATAGAGAAAAAACTTATATGTATAGAAAATGAAAACAAAAAAAATGACGAAGAATTACAAAACCTAAGAAAAGAATATATTGAAGCTCTAGAAGTTTTTAATGAAAGACAAATTGAAAGAAACAATTGTGCAAGAAAGAAAAAAGGTGTAGACAGAAATCATGTACAAACAATAGAAAAAACAAGGCAAATGTTCGAAATGATAGATGTTGAAGACGTAAAGAAAATAAAATCTTTCATTAATAATGATAAAAGTAAAATAAAAGAAAAAATACTTAATATAATGATAGAAAATGGAAAAAATGAAAAAGTTCCATTTGATAAAGATGTGCTTAGTAATAGTATAGATGTAAGAATAGACATTGCAACTAGAGAAGCACAATGTTATATTCTTGTTTATGAAAGACTAAGAAGATTATTAAACGAAGTAGAAAATGACAATATTCTACTAGCAAGATATGAAAAAATATTAAGAGATGTAGATACAAAACTAAATTTTTTAAATGCAGAAAAAGAGTATATTGTTGGTTTCTTGGATAATGAAAGAATGACATCAATGAACGGAACAAAAATACACAGAAAAATGATGAGAGAATCTTGCAAAAAATTTGAAGCAGATATAAACCAAATAGATAATTTATATGAATTACTAATAAGAGAAACTACAAATAAATCTACAAAAAAAGCATATAATCAATTATATAATAGTACATATTTAAAAGATATAGAAGAAAAAGAAAAGGACTTTGAAAAAGAAATGACAAATGTAAGAGTAAGAGCAGGAGTAGTAATAAACTCAAATTATTGGAGAATTGAAAATATTAAAAACATATATACAGTATTTCGTACAGAAGTAACAGAAAAATTCGGAAAAGATTTATCAGTATATGACATTATAGAAGAACAAGAAGAAACAGTAAAACAAAAAGATAAAGACTTTGATTATATAGGAAGTTTATATAGTGGACTAGAAACAGAAAAAGCAACAAATAGTGAAGTTGCAAACACCAAAGGAAATATACAAGATGATTACATAGATGATTATGATGATGATTATGAAGATGACGACGAAATTATAAGTTATGATGACGATGATGAGTTTGATGATTATTATGATGAAGATGACGAATTAGAAAGTATTGACAATTTCGATTTATTTTATGATGACGACGATGACGATGATGATTATGAAGATGAATTTTTTGATGGTTACGATGATGATGACGATTATGACGACGATGAATATGAAGACTATGATGAAGAGGACGAATATGAAGATGAATTAGAAAATGCATTTGACAATATTGATGAAGAAGATTATGATTTGAATTTTGATGATTTTGATGATCAAACAGATTATGAAGAAGAAAATCAATTAGAAAAAATTAGAAAT
>CANQGV010000084.1 GCA_947623475.1 uncultured Clostridia bacterium
TTACAAGTATAAAAAAAGTTTTAGTAATGATTATAATGGTAAGTGTTATATGTTTAGCAACAAATGTATTTGCAGCAGATTTTAATAGTTTATCAGATTCTTTAAATAGTAGTTCTACAGGAACAGGAGCTGGAGCTACAAATTTAGCTGGTAATACAGCTACACCAATAGCTGGTAATACAGCTACAACTTTAACACCATCAAGTGGTAATACTTCATTAAACACAACACCAACAACAAACATACCAACAAATACTACACCAGTAAACAATGCTGCACCAATAAACACAACACCAACACCATATAACAACAATAATAATTCAAACTTACCAGACACAGGTTTACAAGATTCTTTACCAATAGTAGTATTAATTGCTGTATGTGGAATTTCTGCAATATATGCATTTAAAAAGGTAAGAGAATATCAAAGTTTATAATTGTAAATATTTAATATTAAGACTATCAAATTAAAATTTGATAGTCTTTTTGAGTTTTATTATTATATAATATTTTTTACTTTATCATAAAAAATCATTAAATAAGCTTGACAGTTTACAATAATAAAGATAAAATAGAATAGGAGAAAAAATATATAAGAAATAAAAAATAATATATATATTTTATTCGGACATTGAAAATTTAATAAGAAAGAGGTGTAAAACTATGAATATAGGAATCATAGTAATCGCCGCTTTAATCTCAATTGCAATTGGATTTGTAGTAGGAGTAGCCTACAGAAAAAAAGTTGCAGAGTCTAAAATACAAGGAGCAGAAACAGAAGCAAAAAGATTAGTTGATTTAGCAAAAATAGAAGCAGAAAATTTAAAGAAAGAAGAAATTTTTAAAGCGAAAGAAGAAAATGAAATAGCGAAAAAAGAACTAGATCAAGAGATTAAAGAAAGAAGAGGCGAGTTACAAAAACAAGAATCAAGATTAATTCAAAAAGAAGAGAATCTAGAAAAACGTTCAGAAAACTTAGAGAAGAAAGAAATAGCAGCAGATAATGAATTGGCTGAAATTGAAAAAGAAAAAGAAGAAATATCAAAAATAAAAGATCAAAAATTAGAAGAACTTCAAAAAGTAGCTGGACTAAAAAAAGAAGAAGCAAAGAAAATTTTGTTAGATGCAATGGAAAAAGAAATAACAGCAGAAAAAGCAGCATTGATTAGAGAAAATGAAGAAAAAGCCAAGGAAGAGTCAAAAAACAAAGCTAAAGAATTATTAACATATGCAGTACAAAAATGTGCAGCAGATCACTCTCAAGAAACAACAGTATCAATTGTTGCATTACCAAGTGATGATATGAAAGGAAGAATTATTGGTAGAGAAGGAAGAAATATAAAAGCTTTAGAAACACTTACAGGAGTTGATTTAATTATAGATGATACACCTGAAGCAGTTGTTTTATCAGGATTTGATCCATTGCGTAGAGAAGTAGGAAAAATAGCACTTGAAAAATTAATAGAAGATGGAAGAATTCATCCAGCCAAAATCGAGGAAATGGTAGAAAAGGCAAAAGAAGAAATTGATAGCACAATTAAATCAGAAGGTGAAAGAGCAGTATTAGAAACAGGTGTTAATGGATTACCTACAGAAATAATAAAGCTAATTGGTAAACTAAAATATAGAACAAGTTATGGACAAAATGTTTTAAACCATTCTATAGAAGTTTCTAATTTAGCAAGAATTATGGCAGAAGAATTAGGATTAGATGCAAAATTAGCAAGAAGAGCAGGACTTTTACATGATATAGGAAAAGCTTTAGACCATGATATGGAAGGAACACATATCGAAATAGGAGTAGATATTCTTAAAAAGTTTAAAGAAAATCCTAAAGTAATAAATGCAGTAGAAGCACATCATGGTGATGTAGAGCCAGAAACAATGGAAGCTGTATTAGTACAAGCTGCAGATGCTATATCAGCATCAAGACCAGGAGCAAGAAGAGAAACATTAGAAGCATATATTAAACGTCTACAAAATCTTGAAGAAATAGCAGACTCTTTTGAAGGAGTTGAAAAATCTTTTGCTATACAAGCAGGACGTGAAGTCAGAGTTATGGTAAAACCAGATAGAATAAATGATGATGAAATGACAGTATTAGCAAGAGACATATCAAAGAAAATCGAAAATGAAATGGATTATCCAGGACAAATAAAAGTTAACATGATAAGAGAAACAAGAGTTGTTGACTATGCAAAATAAAACATATATAATAAGAGCTGAAAAAAGCTCTTATTTTTTTTGAAAGGAGATTTATAATGAATATTCTAGCAATTGGAGACTTAGTTGGTAACGCAGGTATAAAAGAGATGAAAAATAAATTTAATGAAATCAAAAGTAAAGAAAAAATTGATTTTACAATAGTTAATGCAGAAAATGCAGCAGAAGGAATGGGAATAACTCAAAAAAATTTTGATGATATATTAAGTCAAAATGTAGATGTTATAACAATGGGAAATCATACATGGGGAAAAAAAGATATATTTAAATTTATAGATCATCCTAAACTAATAAGACCAGCAAATTACCCAGAAGGAGTTGTAGGAAAAGGATATGGAATTTATGAATATAGAGATAAAAAAATAGCAGTAATAAATTTAATAGGAAGAGTTGGAATAACAGTATTATCTGAAAATCCATTTATAGAAGCTAAAAAAATAATAGAAAAAATAAAAAATCAGGTAGATATTATAATAATAGATTTTCATGCAGAAGCAACTGCAGAAAAAATAGCTTTAGCAAATTATTTAGATGGTGAAGTAACAGCTATTTTTGGAACACATACACATGTACAAACAGCTGATGAAACAATACTTCCTAAAGGAACAGCTTATATAACTGATATTGGAATGACAGGTCCAAAAAATTCTGTTATTGGAATGGAAATAGAAGCTTCTGTAAAAAGATTTTCAACAACATTACCTGAAAGATATAAAATTGCACAAGGCAAATGTATTTTTAATGGAGTTATATTTAAAATAAATAATGAAACAAACAAAGTAGAAGAAATAAAAAGAGTATTTTGTAAATAATAAAAAAAGGCTGTCTAAGACTGTCGAAAAGTTAGTATTATTGCGATGAAAACACTTAATAATTTCCAAAAAAACATTTACAACCATTTCCAAATATTGTAAAATAAAAAACGTAAAAGTTGCAACAGAAAAAATATAAAAGTATAGGAGGAAAAAATGGAAGTTTTAAAAATTTCATCAAAATCAAATCCTAATTCAGTGGCAGGAGCAATAGCTGGATTAGTAAAAGAATCAAACAAAGCAGAAATGCAGGCAATCGGAGCAGGAGCATTGAATCAAGCAGTAAAGGCTGTGGCAATAGCAAGAGGTTTTGTTGCACCAGCAGGTGTAGATTTAGTATGTATACCAGCTTTTGCTGAGGTTGAAGTAGAAGGAGAAGACAGAACAGGTATAAAGCTGATAATAGAGTCAAGAAATTAAAAATATATATGGGGCATAAATTGACAATAAATCAATTTATGCCCTTGATTTTTTTGAGGTTATAATATAATATATTTATATAAAATGAGGTGAATTATGAAGTCTAATTTTTTTAAGTATATTTTTATAGTATTTTTTATTGGAATAATGATATTTGCAATATATAAGATTAGAACAGAAGAAGAAACAAAAAATCAAACGCAAAGCCAAACAGTAGAAAATGAACAAGAGCATGTAAGAGAAATAAATTTAGGAATTGCAGAATATGATACACTTAATCCAATTGTAAGTAATAATAAAAATGTTCAGGATATACAAAAAGTAATGTATGAGCCATTAATTAATTTAACAACAGATTACAAAGTCGAAACATGTTTAGCAGTAGAATGTGCAAAACAAAATGCAAATACATATATCCTAAAATTAAGAGAGGGAGTAAAATTTGCAGATGGAACAAGTTTTACAGCTACAGATGTTAAATTTACAATGGACTTATTAAAACAAGGTCAATCTATCTATTCTTATAATGTAGAAGGAGTAGAAAATGTAGAAATAGTTGATGATCATACACTTACAGTTACTTTAGCAAATGAAATACCTTTCTTCGAATATAATTTAACTTTTCCTATTGTAGAAGCTGCTAATTATTCTAATGAAGCAATACCAGGAGGAACAGGAAAATTTAAAATACTTAATTTACGGAGAAAATGATATTATCTTAGACAGAAATGAAAATTGGTGGGGATCTGAAAAAACAAAAGTGTCATTAGAAAAAATTACAATAAATAGATATGCAACCTTAGGAGAAATGTATAATGCATTTAAAATTGGAAATGTTGATGTAATTAGTACAGATAATACAAATTTAAAAGAATATATAGGAAGAATAGGCTATAATGAAAAAAAATTACAGGGGCGTGAGCATACCTTTTTGGTATTAAACACACAAAATAAATATCTAAGTTCTGTACCAGTAAGAAAAGCAATAGCTTATTCAATAGATAAAGAAAATATAGTATCTAGTATATTTAGTAATCAATGTTATGTATCAAACTTTCCATTAGAATATGGAACATGGATATATCAATCACAAGCTACAGCTTTAGGATTTAATCCAGACCAAGGAAAAGAAGAGTTAACAAATGAAGGATGGACATTAAGAAACAATTTATGGCAAAAAGGAACATCAATAGGAACAAATAATAGAAGAAGTAGTAAAAATAAAACAAATTATCAAATGCTAGAACTTAATATGTTAGTTAAAGCAAGTGATGCTACAAAAGTTGCAGTTGCACAAAATATACAGGCACAACTTAAAAATCAAGGTATTACAATTAACATTGTTCAAGCAGGTGATGAACAATATATTGATAATTTAAATAGTAAAAATTTTGATATAGCTTTATGCAGTATGAATATGTCACCAAATCCTAGTATGGAATTATTCTTTGGAGAGAATAATTTAGCCAACTATACAAATGATGAAATAACAGAAAAAATGCAAGAAGTAAAAAATACTACAGAGGAAGAAGTTTTAAAAGCAGATTATGAAAGAATAGGAGAAATATATAAAACAGAAGTACCATATATTAGCCTATATACAAATCAATATAATGTATTGTATAATACAGCATTATTGGGGGATTTTTCACCAAATTGGTTTAGTAGTTTTTATAGTGTAGAAACATGGGCTAAATAAAAAATAAAAAAAGTATTGACAAAACAAAAATTTGGTATATAATAAAAATATCAAACACAAATTTGGTT
>CANQGV010000085.1 GCA_947623475.1 uncultured Clostridia bacterium
TGCGTAGAATTATATGTTAAAGATGGAGCATATTTAAGATATTCAACTATAGAAAATTGGTCTAAAAATATGATGAACTTAAACACCAAAAAAGCAATTGTAGGAAAAGATGCTCAAATAGATTGGGTTACAGGCTCATTTGGATCAAAAGTTTCAATGTTATATCCTATGAGTATATTAAATGGAGAAAATGCAAAAACAGAATATACAGGAATTACTTTTGCAGGAAAAGGACAAAACTTAGATACAGGATTTAAAGTAATTCATAATGCAAAAAACACATCATCTCTAGTTAACTCAAAATCAATATCAAAAGATGGTGGAGCATGTACCTATAGAGCATTAGTTAGGATAAATGAAAAAGCAAAAAATTCTAAATGTAGTGTATCTTGTGAATCTTTAATGCTTGATGACATTTCACGTTCAGATACAATACCAGTAAATGATATAAAAACAGATGAAGTAACTTTTTCTCATGAAGCTAAAATAGGTAAAATAAGTGATAAAGAAATATTTTATTTAATGTCTAGAGGACTTTCAGAAGAAGATGCAAAAGCAATGATAGTCAGAGGATTTGCATATCCAATATCAAAAGAATTACCTGTAGAATATGCAGTTGAAATGAACAACTTAATAAATTTAGAATTAGAAGGGAGCATAGGATAATGAATGTAAAGTTAAATGAAACACCAGTAAGAACATCAAGAAATTTTAAAATAAATAATATAAAACTAGATGTCAAAATCCCTGAAAATTCAAAAGAGTTTAAAAATATAACAATAACAAAAAATAAAAGTAAAATTAGTGAAAATATAAACCTTAAACCATTAAAATTTGGTAATGGAAAAATATTAGAAGAAAATGCAAAAAATAATCCAAATAATAAAATAAAAATTGAAACAGAAAAAGAAGATATAAAAATAGATTATATTTTTGACAACAAAAATTTAGAACTAATAAATCAAATAGAGATTATAGGAAATAAAGATGCAAATATAATAATTGAATATAAATCAGAAACAGATAAAAAATGTTTTCACAATGGAATTATAAAAACAATAGCAAAAGAAAACTGCAAACTAAATATTGTAATTATAAATCTTTTAAATAATAAATCATTGAATTTTGAAGCAATAGAAAATGAGTTGTATGATAACTCTAAAGTTAAATATACTATAATTGATTTAGGCTCACAAACTAGTGTGTCAAACTACTATTCAAACATCTTAGGTGAAAATGCTGTAAATGATTTAAAGACAATCTATTTAGGTAAAGAAAATGAAATAAAAGATTTAAATTATATAGCAGAATTAAGAGGAGAAAAGTCTAATATTGACATAGATGTCCAAGGTGTTTTAGACGGAAATTGCAAAAAGAATTTTAAAGGAACAATAGACTTTAAAAAAGGTTGTAAAAAAGCAACAGGAAATGAAAATGAATTTTGTTTATTACTATCAGAAAAAGCTAGTTCAATAGCACTTCCAATGCTTTTATGTTCAGAAGATGATGTTGAAGGAAACCATTCTACAGCATCAGGAAAAGTAGATAATAAATCTTTATTTTATATAATGAGTAGAGGATTAAGTTATAAAGAAGCAGTAAAACTTATAGTAAAGTCAAACTTTAACAAAATTATTGAAAGAATAAAAAATGAAGAAGTAAAACAAAATGTGTTAAATGAAGTTGATAAAAAATTAGATTAAAAGGAGTAATTATGAAAATAGAAGAAATAAGAAAAGATTTTCCAATTTTAAAAGATAAAGAAATAGCATATTTAGATAGTGGAGCAACATCTCAAAAACCTAAATATGTATTAGATAAAATTCAAGAATATTATAACAAAAGTAATGCAAATCCTCACAGAGGAGCATATTCTCTTAGTATAGAATCAACTGAAATTTATGAAAATACTAGAAAAAGAATAGCTAAATTCATAAATGCAAAATCCCCAGAACAAATAATTTTTTCAAAAAATGCTAGTGAAAGCTTAAATTTAATTGCATATTCATATGGATTAGAAAATGTAAAAAAAGATGAAGAAATTGTAATTTCAATTATGGAGCATCATTCTAATTTAGTTCCTTGGCAATATGTAGCTAAAAAAACAGGTGGAAAATTAAAATACATGTATATAAATGAAGACTATGAACTATCAAAAGAAGAAATAGAAAGTAAAATAACAGATAAAACAAAAATAGTTGGAATAACACATGTATCAAATGTTTTAGGAACTATTAACAACATAAAAGAAATAATAAAATATGCACATAAAAAAGGTGCAGTAGTTGTAGTAGATGCATCACAAAGTATTCCACATATGAAAATAGATGTACAAGAATTAGACGCAGACTTTCTTGTATTTTCAGGGCACAAAATGTTTGCACCACTTGGAATAGGAATATTATATGGAAAAAAAGAAATATTAAATAAAATGAGCCCTTTTATAATGGGTGGAGATATGATAGAATATGTATATGAACAAGAAACAACATTTGCACCTCTACCAAACAAATTTGAAGCTGGAACTCAAAATGTAGGTGGAGTTGTAGGGCTTGGAGCAGCAATGGACTACATAGAAAAAATTGGATATGATAATATTGAAAAAATGGAAAAAGAATTAGTATCATATGCAAGACAAGAACTAGCAAAATTAGACTTTCTAGATATATACATGACACCAAATGAAAAAAATCACTCAGCTGTTATTTCATTTAATATAAAAGGAGTTCACCCACATGATGTAGCAAGTATACTAGATTCTGAAGGTGTATGTGTAAGATCAGGTAACCATTGTGCACAACCATTATTAAGATATATGGGAATAGACTCAACATGTAGAGCTAGTTTTTCAGTATATAATAATAAAAAAGATATAGACAAGCTTGTAGAAGGACTAAAGAAAGTTTATAATATGTTTGAAAAATACATTAAGAAAGGACAATAAAATGGACGAAATGTATGATGAAATCATAATGGAACATGGGATGAATTCATATAACAAAAAGAAACTTGAAAAATGTGATTTTTGTGAAAAAGGACATAATCCAAATTGTGGAGATGATATTACAATTCAATTAAAACTTAACGGAGATATTATTGAAGATATGGCTTTTACAGGTTATGGATGTGCAATTTCACAAAGCTCAACATCTGTTATGATAGATGTATTAAAAGGTAAAACTATAAAAGAGGCAAAAGAAATAATAAAAACATTTATAGAAATGATAAAAAGAGAAATAACAGATGAAAAAGAATTAGAAAAATTAGAAGAAGCAATAGCTTTTAAAAATATTTCAAATATGCCAGCTAGAGTAAAATGTGCTTTACTTGCATGGTATACAATGGAAGATTTATTAGAAAAAAACGGAAAGTAACAACTATGTACTAGAGAGGAATGGTGTAATTGAGTAATAAAAAAGTATTACTAGGAATGAGTGGAGGAGTTGATAGCTCAGTATCAGCACTGTTATTAAAAAAACAGGGTTATGACGTAATCGGCATAACCCTTGAACTGTTTCCAGGGAGTAGTTGTTGCAATACTGAAACATATATAGATGCTAAAAATGTATGTAATTCAATTGGAATTCCACATATTATTTACAATCAAAAAGAAGAATTTAAGTGTAAAGTAATAGATAACTTCATAAAAGAATATTCAAATCAGAGAACACCAAATCCATGTATTGAATGTAATAAATATATGAAATTTGGAGCAATGTATGAAAAAGCAAAAGAGCTAGGTTGTGATTACATAGCAACAGGACATTATGCAATAATGGAATATTCAGAAAAATACAAAAAATACATATTAAGAAAATCAAAAAATATATTAAAAGATCAAAGTTATGTTTTATATAATATGCCTAAAGAACTATTAGGAAAAATAATATTTCCACTAGGTGAATTTGAAACAAAAGAAGATGTAAGAAGAGTAGCCAAGGAAAACAATTTAAAAGTAGCAAACAAACCAGACAGTGAAGACATATGTTTTATACCAGATGGAGATTATAAAAAATTCCTAGAAATAAATTCTGAATTAAAACCAAAAAAAGGAAATATTGTAAGAACAACAGGAGAAATATTAGGAGAACATCAAGGATTATATAGATATACAATAGGACAGAGAAAAGGTCTTGGAATATCATACAAAGCGCCATTATTTGTAATAGGATTTAATAAACAAAAAAACGAGTTAATAGTAGGAGAAGAAAAAGAAATTTATAAAAAAGAATTTTTAGTAAATGAAGTTAATCTTTTGTTGATAGATGAAATAAAAGAGCCAATGGAGGTTGAAGTAAAAACTAGATATTCTTCAAAAAATGCAAAAGCAACAATTATGAAAGAAAACGAAAAAATAAAAGTTATATTAGAAGAGCCTCAAAGGGCAATAACTCCAGGACAGTCAGCTGTATTTTATAAAGATGATATTGTAATAGGTGGAGGTAAAATATTATGATTGAAGTATTAGTAACGATATTTATAATTTTATTCTTTGGAGGAATAATCACATATGTTTTAGTGAAACATACAGGAAATGAAACAGCAAACTTAGACTTTATAGAATCTAAAGATAGAAAAGAAATTCTAGAATTATTGAAATTACCATATAAAGAAGATGAAGTAGAATTAGTAAAAATAGAAACACCTAAAATACACAACAATATATTTTACAAAATTTATTTTTTAGTAAATTCAGATAATGAAGAATTAAACGAAAACTTTAATGAAGTACCAAATCAATTACATGTAACATTTGAAAAAAAGGGAGAAACAGAAAACAAAATATTATATTGTTGTACAATATCTGACTATGAAAATAACATATATTCTTTAGACAAAATATGTTATAAATATAATAAAGCCAAACAAAATGATAAAAAAACAAATTTTATAAAACTTTTATTTTATAAAATACTTAACTATGAAAGAAATAATTAACAGACCAGAGAAAGGAATGAAAAGTATATGAAAGTACTTAGCAAACAACGTAATAGCAAAATGTGTATGATTTGTGGTTTAGATAATGAATATGGAGTAAAAGCACCGTTTTATAATATGGAAGATGGAAGTGTAATGACATTATTTAAATATAAAAAGCAACATCAAAGTTATCCAGGTAGAGTTCACGGAGGACTTATAACAGCAATGTTAGATGAAATGGGATTAAGATCATTA
>CANQGV010000086.1 GCA_947623475.1 uncultured Clostridia bacterium
AATAGGAAAACAAAATTATACAATAGTCGCAGAGCAAAAAGGAAGAACAACCAAAGAAAACATCGAAAGAAACTTTGGAATGCCTAATCCAGAAAGCTATAGAAAAGCAATAAGATTTATGAAACAGGCAGAGAAATTTAAAAGACCAGTAATAACATTTATAGATACTAAAGGAGCTTATCCAGGAATTGGAGCAGAAGAAAGAGGGCAAGGAGAAGCAATAGCAAAATCAATGTTTGAAATGGCAAAATTAAAAGTTCCAATAATAGCAATAGTAATTCGGAGAAGGATCAAGTGGAGGAGCTTTAGCAATAGGTGTAGGAAATAAAGTATTGATGCTAGAAAATGCAATTTATTCAATACTTTCACCTGAAGGGTATAGCAGTATTTTATGGAAAGATTCAACAAGATATAAAGAAGCAGCAGAAAAGATGAAATTAACAGCTAAAGATTTATATGACTTAAAAGTAATTGATAAAATTATAAAAGAGCCAGAAACAGAAGATTCTTTTGAAAAGGTTTGCAAAAGTTTAAAAAGTGAAATAAAGAAAAATATTTCCGAAATGATAGTAAAAACTTCAAATGAAATTGTTGAAGAAAGATACCAAAAATTCAGAAATATGGGAGAATTTATTAAAATAAATTAGGAGGAGAAAAATGATTTTAAAAGATAAAAAGATTTTAATAATGGGAATTAGAAATAAATGGAGTATAGCATATGGAATTGCTAAAGCTGCATATGAAAATGGAGCAAAATTAATATTTACATATATGGGTGAAGAAAATACTGAAAAAATAAAGCAATTAACATCAGAATTTAAAGAATGTAAATTATATGTATTAGATAATGCAGCAGAAGATGATTTAGTAGAAGAAGTTTTTACTAAAATAAAAACAGAAAATGGAAAAATAGATGGAATAGTTCATGCTATAGCACATGCAAATACAGAAGATTTACACAATGATTTTATATTCACAAGTAGAGAAGGATTTAATCATGCAAATGACGTAAGTGCTTATTCTTTTGTACTTGCTGCAAGAATGGCAAAAGAATTAGAAATGTTAAATGAGAATGCAAGTTTAGTTACATTAACATATCATGGGTCAACAAAAGTATTAGAAGGATATAATGTAATGGGAATAGCAAAAGCTGCATTAGAATCAAGTGTTAGATATTTAGCAGAAAATTTAGGTAAAGAAGGAATTAGAGTAAATGCAGTATCAGCAGGACCAATAAAGACATTATCAGCAAAAGGTATAAAAGACTTTGGATCAATATTAACAGAAGTAGAAAAAAGAGCACCTTTGCACAGAAATGTTACAACAGTTCAAGTAGGAAATGTAGCAACTTTTTTACTAAGCAATATGTCTGAAGCAATAACTGGTCAAGTTATTTATGCTGATAGTGGATATAATATAATGGGAGTATAATAATTTAAAATAGTTCATAGCAAAAACACTTTTAGGTAAAAATACCTAAGGTGTTTTTTATATGAATAAAACACAAAGAAAAGTTTACAAACAATAAATATTATGTAAATTTAATTAAGCAAAACTATTGAAAAAACAGTAAAAATATGATAAAATATTATACGTAAATAATGTGAAAGGGAATGTATAAAGTGAATAGAAAAGAAGGAATAAAATATTTACTAAAAGAACTAAGAAAGCAAAGAAATTGGACATATGAAGATGTAGTATTAAGAATAAATAAACCAAATATAACAAAGAAAAAAATAAAGAACTGGGAAAAAGGAATAGAATACCCTAATTTAGATGAAATTTATGAGTTATCTTGGGTATATAAAATACCTGGTAGAGATTTATTAATGGCTAGAGAAAATACTTTTACAAAAGGAATGATGTTTTCTAAAAGGAAAGCAATAAAAAATACAAGTATTCTTTTTAGCTTTTTATTAAAATTTACAGTAGGAGCTGTTGTATGTTTTTATGTATTTGCAGTAGGACTTTCATTTCAATTTTTAGCTAATGCAATTTCAAGTATTACATTATAAAAACAATATGTTTTATTAAGAAAAAAATAAAAGAGGTAAGTGAATGGCTACAAAAAAAGAAAGTAGTAAAAATAAAAAAATACAAATAGATAAACAAAACCTTGAATTATTAGTTATAGAAAATAGAATAAAATTGCCAGTAAGTGAAAAAATAAAAAATCAAATGTCAAAAGTTGCAATTATATTAAGAATAATTTTATCTATGATAAAAAAGATTCTTGGAGTAATTTTTAATAAAATTAAGGTTTTTATAAAAAGTGGTAAATTAAAAAGAGCAATTAAGAAAACAGTATTTCTTATATTGTTCTTCTTTGCGTGTTATATTTCAATGGAACTTTTAAATGGAGTTAATATAAGTTTTGCAGATATTTGCATAGCACCTTGGAATCAAAAAGGAAGTATAATTTTAGGAATATTAAAACAATTTTTCTTAGAAGATAAATTCATATATAATTATTTAGTTTTTATAGGTTTATATTTTATTATTTATGGAATAACAAATAGAAATAAATTAACATGTGGAGCAATTTATACTTTTACAGTTGTATTTGGAAGTATGAATTATATAGTAAAAAAAGCAAGAGGAGTTTCAATATCACTTTGTGATATATATTCTGTTAATACAGCTGCTAGTGTATCTAGTGGAATTACAATGGACTTTGATGGAAATTTTATTGTAGCAATTACAATATTCATAATATCAATATTAACCTTATGCTTTTTTATAAAATTTAAAGATAAAGAAAATAAAAAAAGATTAAGAACAAAGATGTTAACTGTTCTAATTGGAATAATACTAATAATGTCTGTTTTTATGAACAAAAAAATTATGAATAAAATAGAATTATGGGATTTAGATACAGCATATGAAAATGTTGGAGCAAATCTTACTATAATGAGAATGTTAAAAGATTTTAAAATACAAAAGCCAGAAAATTATGATAAAAAAGAAGTAGAAAAAACATTAGAAAAATATGCTGATGATACGAAAAATTATAATGGCAAACAAACACCTAATGTAATAATTGTTGCTAATGAATCATTTTTTGATGTAACAGATGTATATGACATAAAAACAGCTGAAGATAATATTCCGTTTTTTCACAAGTTAATAAAAAATAAAAATACAGTAAGTGGTATAGTACATACATCTACATTTGGTGGAGGAACTTCAAATGTAGAATATGAAGCATTAACTCAAAACACAGTTGGCTTTTTACCAATAGGTGCATCACCTTATCAACAATATATAAATAAACCAGTACAACAATCTATAGTTAGTTATATGAATAACTTAGGATACAATACAAATGCAATACATCCATTTTATGGAAATGGTTATAGTAGAATTAAAGTTTATGATTTTCTTGGATTTAAAGAAAAAATGTTTATAGACGATATGGATAAATTATCAGGAGGATTAAATGGATATGTTTCTGATGAATGTACATATAACTATGTGGCTGAAAAAATGAATGAAAGACCAAAAGGAGAAAAGAAATTTTCATTTGTTCTTACAATGCAAAACCATATGCCATATACTGTTGAAAATCTTGAGAAAACAAGATATGTTGAAGATAGTCAGTTGAATTCATATTTACAAGTCCAAAATCAATCTGATGAAGCATTGAAAAATCTAGTTGAGTATATTGATAGTCTTGATGAAGATACAATAATGTTATTTTTTGGAGATCATCAACCAAATTTAAATATCTTAAAAACATGTAATACAAAATATAAAGATGAAGAAGCACAATATATTATACCATTTGTAATATATGCTAATTTTGATATTGAAGGAAAAACAAATATTGAAACAAGCACAAATTATTTACAAGACATTTTATTAGAAGCTGCAAAAATGCCTAAAAATTCATATACAAAATATATTTCAGAATTAAGAAAAGAAATACCAGTATTAAGTTCAAATTATTATAAAGATAAAGAAGGAAATATATATGAACTAAAAGATGAGACTTCACCTCTTTATGATAAAGTTCAAAATTATTGGAGTATGATTTATTATCAAATCTTTAATAATTAAAAAATGTTTACTTTTTCTGATTTTTTGATATAATACACATATAAAACATATTACTATAAAAAGGAGATATACAATATGGATAAAAAGGAAAAATTTTATATAACAACACCAATATATTACCCAAGTGGAAAATTTCATATTGGGACAGCTTATTGTGAAACTATAGCAGATAGTATAAAAAAATATAAAAGAGCAAGAGGTTATGATGCTTATTTATTAACAGGGCTTGATGAACATGGACAAAAAATTCAAACAACAGCTGAGAAAAAAGGATTAACTCCACAACAACATGTTGATGAAATGGCAGACTATGCAACAAAATTATGGAAGTTAATGGATATAGAATATGATGATTTTATAAGAACAACCGAAGAAAGACATATAAAAGCTGTTCAAAAAATAGTAAAAATATTTTTAGATAATAAAGATATATATAAAGGAGAATACGAAGGTTGGTATTGTATGCCTTGTGAAAACTATTTTACAGAAACACAATTAGTAGATGGAAAATGTCCAGATTGTGGTAGAGAAGTAAAAAAGATGAAGGAAGAAGCATACTTCTTTAATATGAAAAAATATGAAAAGTGGCTTAAAGATTTTTATACACAAAATCCTGAATTTATAGTACCTGAATCTAGAAAGAATGAAATATTTAAAAACTTTATAGATCCAGGACTAGAAGATTTATGTATTAGCCGTTGTACTTTTGACTGGGGTATTCAAATGCCAAATGATCCAAAACATGTATTATATGTATGGTTAGATGCTTTAACAAACTATATTACTGCATTAGGATATATGTCAGATGATGATACATTGTTTAAAAAATACTGGCCAGCAGATTTACATGTTGTTGGAAAAGAAATAATAAGATTTCACGGAATTTATTGGCCAATATTTTTACATGCATTAGGATTAGAATTACCAAAAAAACTTTATGCACATAGTTGGATAGTAATGAAAGATGGTAAGATGTCAAAATCAGTAGGAAATGTAATCTATCCAGAAACATTAATAGAAAGATATGGATTAGATGCAACAAAATATTATTTATTACAATTAATGAG
>CANQGV010000087.1 GCA_947623475.1 uncultured Clostridia bacterium
TTAGATGGAATTGCAACAACAGGTCTTACTGCTAAAGTACTTGTTGAATATATTGAAGAGCTTACTTTACCTGTGGCGTCTACATTTGTTAGATTTTCTGCACTACTTGCAGATGGTGATGTTAGCCGTACTTACAGCACACTTTATACTTGATATACAAATTAAAATGATTTATAATAAATCCACCAAAAGATAAAACAAAATTTATAAAGAAAGGGGTAAAAAATGAAAGAAACAAAAGAAAAAACAAATGAAGTAACAAACGAAGAAATCAACCAAAAAGAAAACGCAAAAACAAACGAAGCAAAAAACGAAAAAAACAACAAACAAGAAAACGCAAAAACAAACAAAGCAAAAAACGAAAAAATCGACAAACAAGAAAACACAGTAACAAACGAAAAAATCGACAAACAAGAAAACACAGTAACAAACGAAAAAATTGACAAACAAGAAAACGCAAAAACAAACGAAGCAAAAAATGAAAAAACAGACAAAACACAGCTAGAACAAACACAAACCGAATCAACTCAAAAAGAAGAACAACTAACAGTAAAAAAACCAAGAAGAAAAAGAAGAAAAAGACAAGCAAGAAAGCGTAGGGGAAACGGACAAGGAACAATGTTTTTCAACAAAACAAGAAATGTATGGGTAGCTCAATACACATTTGGTGGAAAAAGAAAATCGATGTATCAAAGAAAAAAAGAAACGAAGAAAGACTTTGTTGCACGATTTACAAAAGTTATAAATGACATAAACCAAGGAACATACATAGGTAAATCAAAAAAGACCTTCAAACAAATATTAACAGAACATGTTCAGTCTAAATTTGATACAAATAAAGTATCAGCAAGAACATATAGACGTGACTTAGAAACAGTAAAGCAAATAGAAAAGACATGTAAAAATTTTTTTAATTTACCAATTCAAAAAATCACAGTATACCATATAAGAGAGGCATTACCAAATTTCACAAAATACAGTAATAACACTATAAAAAAGATATATAGGTTAATAGGTAAAACTTTTAAAATTGCTCTTTCAGATAGACTAATTCCATTTAATCCTATGGATAACGAAAGTATTGCAAGACCTAAAAGTGATAAACCTGACAGGCCAATAGAAGCTTTAACATTAGAAGAAAATAAAAATTTAGTTGATGTACTAAGAAAAATAGACCATAAAAACAAGAATGTTTTACTATTACAGTTATATACAGGAATGAGAATAGGGGAGGTTTTAGCATTAAAAACAAATGACATTGATTTAGAAAAGAAAACTATATCAGTAAATAAAACTCTTACAAAAGATGAAAAAGGAAAAATAATAATGGGAAATAGTACAAAAACAGAAAATTCTAAAAGAGTTTTATTGATGGACTATAAAGTACAAGAAATAGTAAAAACTTCTATTGAAAGAGCAAAAAGAGATGGGATGAAAGAGCCAAAAGATTCAAAAGAAGGAAATCTAATATTTTATGATTATAAAAGAAAAAAATATACGACACCTACAGAAGTTAATGATTATTTAAAAAGGTTAAACAATAAAGAACATATAGCCCCAAGAATACATACACATATGTTAAGACATACTTATGCAACAAGATGTATAGAAAGTGGAATGCAAGTTAAAGCATTACAAAAAATATTAGGACATAAAAAAATACAAATTACTTTAGATACATATACATCATTTTTTAAAGAATTTAATGAAAACGAACTTGAAAAAGTAACAAATTATTTTGACTCCAAAGGACTATAATAAAAATTATGAAAATATCAAGAAAAAGTACTTAAAACACTTGAAAAATTATGAAAAATGTGATAAAATATTGATGGTTATAATTGAGAACTGTTAAAAAAGCAAAGTATATGTACACAAAAACTAGGAAAGAGAAAATGGCCTAAGGCTGTAAGCCATTACTAGAAGTATATAGAAATTTCACTTTTTAGGTCTTCTTTTGAAAATATACAAAAGAGTAGGAAGAAGCGGAGAAGTCCGTTACAACTTTAAATCGAGGTTAGCTTACATAAATTATATTTGTTCTATTTATGTATTAAGTTCATACTAATTTGAATTACAAATTATAATTAAAGCTTAAAATAAAAATTCACAAAGTAATAGTCCAATGTATAATTTAAAGTTAATAAATTTAGGTGGTACCACGGAAAAGATAGTAATCCATTTCGTCCTATTAATAGACGAAGTGGCTTTTTTTGAGTCTTTTACATGGTAAGCAATAAAAAAACAATACTAATTAAACCAAACTTAAAAAAATTAAAAAAGGATGTTGAGGAAAATGACTAATAATGTTAAAACTGTAGAGCTATATTTAGAATCACAAAAATACACAAACAAAGAAGTGATTGAAAATATAGAAAAAGCAGTAAATGAATTTCCAGAAAAGGATGTTAAAGTTAATATACAAATCAATGAATGGGGTGTATATGAAATAAAACTAGAATACTTAGATCGTAGAAGAAGGAGAGGGAGAACGAAATGAAAGAAAAAATAGCAAATATCAAAAAAGAATTCTTAGAAGAAATAAGAAAAGTAAAGACAGAACAACAACTATCTGAAATTAAAGTTAAAAATGTTGGTAAAAAAGGAACTTTAACACAAGTATTAAGAGGAATGGGAAAACTAAGCCCAGAAGAAAGACCAGTAATAGGAAGCCTTGTAAACGAAGTTAGAGATGAAATTGAAAGATTAGTTGAAGAAAAGAAAAAAGAATTCAAACAAAAAGAATTACAAAAAAAGCTAGAAACTGAAGACATTGATGTAACAGAGCCAAGTAAAAAAGTTAAATTAGGCTCATTACATCCAATTAAACAAGTAATAAAAGAGGTTGAAGAAGTCTTTTTGGGTATGGGCTATGATATAGCAGATGGACCTGAAATAGAAACAACATATTATTGTTTTGACCAACTTAATACGCCTGCAGACCATCCAGCAAGAGATTTACAAGACACTTTCTATATAACAGATGATGTAATACTAAGAACACAAACATCTTCTGTACAGATAAGAAAAATGGAAAAACAAAAACCACCAATAAAAATGATATGTCCAGGTGCAGTTTATCGTTCAGATGCAGTAGATGCAACACATTCACCAGTATTCCATCAAATAGAAGGATTAGTTGTTGATAAAAATATCTCAATGTCAGATTTAAAGGGAACATTAGATATGTTTGCTAAAAAATGTTTAGGAGAAAAAACAAAAATAAGATTTAGACCTCATCATTTCCCATATACAGAGCCTAGTGCAGAAGTAGATGTGTCATGCTTCGTATGTGGAGGAAAAGGTTGTAGAGTTTGTAAAGATGAAGGATGGATAGAATTACTTGGATGTGGAATGGTACATCCAAATGTATTAAGAAACTGTGGTATAGATCCAGAAATATATTCAGGATTTGCTTTTGGTTTCGGTGTTGAAAGAATAGCAATGGCAAAATACGGAATAGAAGATATGAGACTATTATTTGAAAATGATGTAAGATTCTTAAAACAATTTTAAAATATAAACTTAAATAAATTAATTAAAATTTTAGTTAATTGAGGAGTATAAAAATGAAAAAAGTAAAATATAAAGAAAATGGAAAAAGTATAGTATGTTATCAAATATCAAATGAAGAGATGTTAAGAACTAGAGGAACAATTAAAGGTATAGCTAGAGAAAGTGAAAGATTAGGAGCAGAATGTAAAGTACATGATAATGGGGAAGAAGGCTATACAGTAGAATTGATAATGCCTCAAAAAAGTTGGAATCCATTTAAAAAGAAAACAGATAATAGTTATGGTAGTGATGATTATAATAAATTCACAAGTGCAGATGCTAGATTTACAAGTAATGATGACTATAATAAATTCACAAGTACAAATACAGGAGTTATAAACTATGATAACTATAATAAAACTCCAAATGTAAGTGCAGATTATGAAAGATAAATGATAACGAAAATTATAAAATTTTATTAAAAATAATATAAGTTTTTGGTCAACTTTAAACCTTAAAAATAATTATACAAGGAGATAAAAAATGAAAACAAGTGTAGAATGGTTAAAAGAATATAGTGATATAGATGTTGGCACAGTTGAATTAGGAGATATTTTAACAATGACTGGGTCAAAAGTAGAAACAATTGAAATGAAAGGAAATGACATAAAAAATGTTGTTATAGGAAAAATTACAGAAATAAAACAACATCCAGATGCTAATAAACTAGTAGTAACAAAAGTAGATGTTGGATCAGAAACTATACAAATTGTTACAGGTGCTAAAAATATAAGAGTTGGAGACATTGTACCAATAGCAAAAGATGGCTCAGAATTACCAGGTGGAGTAAAAATCAAAAAAAGTAGCTTAAGAGGAATTGAATCAAATGGTATGATGTGTGCTGTTACAGAATTAGGGTTAGATATAGCTGATTATCCAGAACAAATTGAAGATGGAATAATGATATTAGACAAAAAATATGAAAAGAAACTTGGAAAAGATGTTGTTGATGTTTTAGAACTAAAAGAAGATATTATAGATTTTGAAATCACACCAAACAGACCAGACTGTTTATCAATAGAAGGAATAGGAAGAGAAACAGCAGTATCTTTAAACAAAAAATTTAAAAATCCTAGAAAAAATATTGATGAAATGAAAGTTCCAAATAAAAAAGAAATAGAAGGTCTAACAGTTTCAATAGAAGCACCAGACTTATGTTATCGTTATATAGCAAGAGTTGCAAAAGACATAAAAATAGGACCTTCACCAGAATGGATGAAACGTAGATTAAATGCATGTGGAGTTAGAAGTATAAATAATATAGTTGATATAACAAACTATGTTATGTTAGAAATGGGTCAACCAATGCATGCATTTGATATAAATTCAATAGAAGGAAAACACATAACAGTTAGAAGAGCAAAAAAAGGTGAAAAAATTACAACATTAGATGAACAAGTAAGAGAACTTGATGAAAACAATTTAGTTATAGCAGATACTAAAAAGCCTGTTGCAATAGCTGGAGTTATGGGTGGAGAAAATTCTGAAATAGAAGAAAATACAACAACAATAGTATTTGAATCAGCAACATTCAATGGAGGCTCTGTAAGAAAAACAGCTAAAAAG
>CANQGV010000088.1 GCA_947623475.1 uncultured Clostridia bacterium
CAATAGCTAAAATTGTAATCACTGTCTTTAGCTATTGACAACATCATGGTACACATTCTTCTGTTCCTATATCGTTTAATACTGCTTTTGCATTTTCGTCTGGCATTCCAAAACGTTGACTTAAATATCTAAGTGAGGCTGCAAGCTCTCCGGTCTGGTCCTCCATATTGAGAGATTATTACTTTTGCTAATTTTGGGTCTCTACATTTTATATTTATTGGATATTGTAACATTTTATTATAAGTCCACATTAATAATCACTTCCTTCCCATGGCCAAGGTCCTTCTAACCATCTCCATTTATTGCAAGGGAATGTAATACTTAGAGGACCAAACATTTTTTGGTATCTATCTTTTAGTTCTTTTAAGTGGTTACATTGATTTCTGTGAAGGCATAGAGCTCTTTTATCATTTGGGTGAGTATCTAAATATAAAGATAAATCAGTAATTGCAAATTCACAGGCTCTTATTTCATCTTTTAATTCTTGCATTAAGTCACAATTAACTTCATTTTCTTTTTGGCAATCACAGCTTCTATAATTTTCTTTTAACTCTGACATTGATTACATCCCTCCTTAATTTGATTTGTGTTTCTTAAATATGCAATTTCTTCCATAGATTGACAAGGTACATAGGTGCTTACTAACTCTGGATAAATAGTTCCCTTTTTTAGTCCAATGTTGTTTTTAAATACTTTATTTAAATATTGAACAGGAACATAGCTTTCAGCTATAGTTGGATCACTAGGAAATGCACTATATGGTTCATTGTAGCCACAAGCACAGTCTGACATATATTCGTCATTTGAATAATTACCACAGCTGTTGTCATAAATTGAATTGTCTTCGTCATTATTACAACCACAATTTCTATAATAATTCCTATTAAACATACTTTTTTCCTCCTTATTAGTTATAGTACATATTATGTATACATGTTTTGTTTTGTTACAATATTCTTTATAGACAATTTTGATTTTTTAATATATAATTTAAAAAAATCGAGCATACAATAGTTAAGAAAGGAAGGTTGTATGCAAGATTTTGTAGTTCAAATAATGAATCAATATGGAACTGTTGGAATTGCATTATTAATAGCAATAGAAAATATATTTCCACCAATTCCATCAGAAGTAATATTAAGCTTTGGTGGATTTATGACAACATATTCAAATTTAAGTATGTTAGAAGTAATAATAGCTTCAACAATAGGCTCTTTAGTAGGAGCAGTAGTTTTATACAGTATAGGGCGAATATTAAATAAAGATAGATTGATCTCAATTTGTAATAGTGATATTGGAAGAATGCTACACATAAAAGCAGAAAATATAGAAAAGTCAGAAAAATGGTTTGAAGACAAAAGTAGTTTTGCAGTTTTATTTTGTAGATGCATACCAATTGTAAGAAGTTTAATTTCCATACCAGCAGGAATGAGTAAAATGAATTTTATTAAATTTATGATATTAACTACTATAGGAACAATTATGTGGAATACAGTTATAACATATTTAGGAAGATTTGCAGGAAATTCATGGACTATTATTTCAGAGGGATTATCACAATATTCACACTACATAATTATAGGAACTGTAGTTATAGCTTTAATAATGATACTTAGAAAAAAGATAGGATATAGAATTGTATGTTTTAAATTTAAGAAATAAATAAGGAGAGAAAAATGAAACAGTTAAATGGAATTATTATGCAATGCTTTGAATGGTATTTAGATTGTAAGCAAAATTTTTGGAATGAATTAAAAGAAAAAGCACCTAAACTAGCAGAAAAGGGAATTACAGCAGTATGGTTGCCACCAGCATATAAAGGGTTTGGAGGTGCTGATGAAGTAGGATATGCAGTATATGATGTATATGATTTAGGTGAATTTGATCAAAAAGGAAGTGTTAAAACTAAATATGGATCTAAAGATGAATATTTAGAATGTATACAAGTTTTAAAACAAAATGGAATCGAAGTATATGCTGATATTGTTTTAAATCATAAAATGGGAGCTGATGTGTTTCAAACAATTCCAGCATCTAAAGTAGATTGGGAAAACCATAATAATCAAATATCTCAACAAGAAATTGTTAAAGTTGCAACAAAATTCACTTTTCCTGGTAGAAAACATAAATATTCAGATTTTGAATGGAATTGGACTCATTTTGATGGAATAGATTACAATGATGCTACTGGAGAAATTGCTTTATTTAAATTTAAAGATAAAGAATGGGGAACAGAAGTAGATGAAGAACATGGAAATTATGATTATTTAATGGGAGCAGATTTAGATTTTGAAAATCCAGAAGTTGTCGAAGAATGTACTAGATGGGGAGAATGGTATATAGATATGACAAAAGTTGATGGATTTAGATTAGATGCAGTAAAACATATACCAGCATATTTTTATAAAGGATGGATAAAACATTTAAGAGAAAAAACAAAAAGAACATTATTTACAGTAGGAGAATATTGGTCAGCAGAAGTAGATAAATTACATAGATATATAACAGAAACAGATGGCGAAATATCATTATTTGATGTAGCTTTGCATTATAATATGTACCATGCTTCAAAAGATGAAAATTATGACTTAAGAAATATACTTGAAAAAACTCTAGTTAAAGAAAATAGTAGTAAAGCAGTAACTTTTGTAGATAATCATGATACTCAACCAGGGCAATCTTTAGAAAGTTTTATTGATGAATGGTTTAAACAAGCTGCATATTCAATAATTTTATTAAGAAATGAAGGATATCCATGTGTATTCTATGGAGATTATTATGGAATTCCACATGATAATATAGAAAGAGTAAAAGATATAGATACAATAATTGAATTAAGACAAAAAAAAGCATATGGAGAACAACATGATTACTTTGATGATCAGCATTATATAGGATGGACAAGACAAGGAGATGAGGAACATATACGTTCAGGACTAGCAGTTGTAATATCAAATGCTGGAGATGGAGAAAAAAGAATGTATATAGGTGAAAAATTTGCAGGAAAGAAATTTATAGATGCACTTGATAATCATAATGAAGAAGTTATAATAGAAGAAAACGGATATGCTAATTTTAAAGTTAAAGGTCATTCTACTTCAATATGGGTAGAAGAATAAAAATAATAGAAGGAGAAAAAATAGTGTCAAAATTCGTACATTTACACATCCATAGTGAATATAGTCTTTTGGATGGAGCAAATAGAATAAAAGATTTACCAATAAGAGCAAAAGAGTTAGGAATGGATGCAATTGCTCTTACTGATCATGGAGTTATGTATGGAGCAATAGACTTTTATAAAGCTTGTAAAAAAGAAGGAATAAAACCTATTATCGGTTGTGAAGTATATGTTGCAAGACAAGGTAGAAAAAGAACTGATAAAGAGCCAGGAATTGATAACAAATATAATCATTTAATTTTACTTGCAAAAAATAATCAGGGATATAAAAATTTAAGTAAATTAGTATCAATAGGATTTGTAGAAGGATATTATTATAAACCACGTATAGATTATGAAGTATTAGAAAAATATCATGAAGGTCTAATATGTTTAAGTGCATGTTTAGCAGGGGCAGTAAATCAATTTTTATTAAATGGACAAGAAGATAAAGCAGAAGAAATTGCAATGTGGCACAAAAATGTATTTGGAGAAGATTATTATATAGAAATCCAAAATAATGGAATAGAAGAACAAGTATTAGCAAATCAAAAATTAGTTAAATTAGCAAGAAAATTAGATATACCTTTGGTAGCAACAAATGATGCACATTATCTAAAAAAAGAAGATGCATATAATCATGAAGTTTTATTATGTATTCAAACAGGAAAAAGAATTAGTGATGAAGATAGAATGAAATTTGATACAGATGAGTTATATGTAAAGTCTCAAGAAGAAATGATAGAATATTTTAGTAATTTTCCAGATGCTATTGAAAACACTATAAAAATTGCTGAAAAATGTAATGTTGAATTTGAATTTGGACATACAATTCTGCCAAATTATGATGTTCCAGAAGAGTTTGAAACACATTTTGATTATTTAAAAAAATTATGTGATGATGGAATAAAAAATAGATATGGAGAAAATCCTTCACAAGAAATTTTAGATAGGGCAGAATATGAAATTGGAATCGTTAAAAAAATGGGATATGTGGACTATTTTTTGATAGTTTGGGATTTTATTCATTATGCAAAATCACATGGAATTCCTGTAGGACCAGGACGTGGCTCAGGAGCTGGATCTATTTTGGCATATGCAATAGAAATAACAGATATTGATCCTATAAAATATGGATTGATTTTTGAACGTTTTTTAAATCCTGAAAGAATTAGTATGCCAGACTTTGATGTTGATTTTTGTTATGAAAGAAGACAAGAAGTAATTGATTATGTATCTAATAAATATGGACATGACCACGTATCACAGATTATTACATTTGGAACTATGGCTGCTAAAATGGTAATAAGAGATGTAGCAAGAGTATTAGATATACCATATTCAGAAGCAGATAGTTTAGCAAAAATGATACCAAATGAATTACATATTACTATAAAAAAAGCATTAGAAGAAAATAGAGAACTAAGACAAAGATATGAAACAGAAGAAACTGTAAAAAAAGTCCTAGACATTGCAATGGGATTAGAAGGTATGCCAAGACAGGCATCAACACATGCATGTCGGAGTTGTTATAACGAAAGAGCCAGTAGATACATATGTTCCTCTATATGTCCGTGATGGGCAAATATCAACACAATATATAATGACCACCTTAGAAGAACTAGGCTTATTAAAAATGGACTTTTTAGGATTAAGAACATTAACAGTTATTCAAGATACAATTAATTTAGTAAAAGAAAATAGAGGAATAGATGTAGAATTTGATAAAGAAATGTCAGACCCTAAAGTATATAAATTATGGCAAGAAGGGAAAAGCTCAGGGATATTTCAATTTGAGTCGCAAGGTATGACAAACTTTATGAAAGAATTAAAACCAGATTGCCTAGAAGATTTAATAGCAGGAGTTTCATTATATAGACCAGGTCCAATGGATCAGATACCAAGATATATAAAAGGAAAGTTAAATCCGGGTCATAATGAATATACTCATCCAAGATTAGAG
>CANQGV010000089.1 GCA_947623475.1 uncultured Clostridia bacterium
CTAGTATTGATGATAGTATTGATATTTTAACAGGTATAAAAAAATACTATGAAGATTATCATAAGGTAAAAATTTCTAATGATGTAATTAGGCAAACTGTTATTATGTCTGAAAAATACATTCATGATAGATTTTTACCAGATAAAGCCATTGATATATTAGATGAGGCATGTTCTAAAACAAACTTAGAAAATAAAGCTTTGTTTGAATTAGAAATGCTTAAACAACAACTAAAGGCTATACAAGAAGAAAAAGAAGAAGTTGTAGCTGCTGACTCTACTGAAGATTATCAACGTGCAGCTGACTTAAAAACAAAAGAATGTCAAATAATGGAATCAATGGAACGTTTAAATGCAAAACTAACATTAAAAAGTATAACTGTACAAGATATTGCTAATGTAATTGAAAGTTGGACTAAAATTCCGGTTAAAAAAATAACAGAAGCTGAAACACAAAAACTTTTAAATTTAGAAACAAATCTTCATAAAAGAGTGGTTGGTCAAGATGCAGCTATAAATGCTGTTTCAAGAGCAATTAGAAGAAATAGAGCCGGATTACAATCTACTAAACGCCCACCTTCATTTATATTTGTTGGTCCTACAGGTGTAGGTAAAACAGAGTTAGCAAAAACACTTGCTTTTGAAATGTTTGGTTCAGAAGATTCAATAATAAGAATTGATATGTCAGAATATATGGAGAGCCATTCTACTTCAAAACTAATTGGAGCTCCTCCAGGTTATGTAGGTTATGATGATGCTGGACAATTAACTGATAAAGTAAAAAGAAAACCTTATTCTATAATTCTTTTAGATGAAATAGAAAAAGCACATCCAGATGTATTTAATATTTTATTACAAGTATTAGATGATGGAAAATTAACAGATTCTCAAGGTAATAGTGTTAATTTTTCAAATACAATTATTATCATGACTTCAAATGCAGGTTCTAATTTAAATACAAATTCCATAGGATTTGGTAAAGGAACTGTCAGTAAAAACAAGATTGAAGATAGCCTAAAAGAAACTTTTAGACCAGAATTTTTAAATAGAGTTGATGAAATAGTAGTATTTGACTCTTTAACAGAATCACAATTACTTCAAATTGTAGACTTAATGTTAAATGATACTGTTAATTCTTTAAAAGAGAAAAATATGACACTTTCTATTACAAAAGAAGCAAAGAAATTTATTCTTTCAAAAGGTACTGATTTAAAATTCGGTGCTAGACCTTTAAGAAGAGCAATTCAAAGATATATAGAAGATGAAATTTCTGAAAAGATATTAAAAAATGAAATTATTGATGGTCAAAATATCTCTGTAAGTTTAAATAACGATGTTCTGACTTTTAAAGTAAATTGATGGAGGTTTTTATGCTAAAACACGTACCAAATATTTTAACAATTATAAGATTTTTATTGATACCATTTATCGTAATTTGTCTGTTCACAGAACAATATGTTTTAACTTTTATTCTTGTTGCTTTATCAGCTTTTACTGATGCTGCAGATGGTTTTATAGCTAGAAAATTCAATTTAATTTCAAATTTTGGTAAATTGATGGATCCTTTAGCTGATAAACTAACTTTAATTTCTATATTAACATCTTTAGTTTTATTAAAGTTACTTCCTTTCTGGA
The DNA here is from genome assembly GCA_947623475.1 of uncultured Clostridia bacterium. GTDB lineage: Bacteria > Bacillota > Clostridia > TANB77 > CAG-508 > CAG-269. The sequence goes on from CANQGV010000089.1 coordinate 1,635, forward strand.
TTCTTTTAGTTGTTGTAATAAAAGAATTTGTATTAGTGGCAGGTGCATCTTTCCTTTATGGAAAAAATGTTGTTGTTTATAGTAGATGGTATGGAAAAGCTACAACTGTTTTATTTTATTTAGCAATTGCTATATCAATTCTTTACAAAGGCTTCGATCTTCCAGATATTTGGAATAACTTAGATTTAATATTATATTATATAGCTTTGGCAATGACAGTTATCGCATTAGTGTTATACATAAAAGATCTATCAAAACTTGGAGTAATAAATAAAAGCGACTTAAATAAAGATGTAGAAGATGTTTCAATTAAAGAAAAGAAAAAAACAAAAAAAGTATAATAGATAAAAAGACAGGAACTTCAAACTCTTGTCTTTTTTTTGTATCAATTTTGACTATTCAAAGTCTTCTAACAATTGATTTAACATTTCTTTTCCTTTAACTTCAATCCCGTTTACTTAAATTTTCTTTGTCATCTTCTGCTAGATAATCTGTTGAAATATCTGTAGTTAAATATTCTGTTTCCTCTCCATTTTCTCCTACTTTATATGCAATTATTTGCCCCTTCTTCTCTCTTAAAATATATTTATCTTGTTTTTCATAATCTGAATTAACTTGTAAAGTTTCTGCTTCTTTTTCTTTTTGCATATTTTCCCATTCGTCTGTACAATCATCTAGTATTTCTTCATATGGTGTACTTTCTGCTATTTCAACTTCCTCTTTTGATTCGCTATTTTCAGCTAATTTACTTTTTTGATATATATTTCCACCCACAATAATTCCTGTCATTATTATAATAACTGCAATCATAGTCATTATTACTTTATTCATTTTTAACCTCCTGAAAATGTATTTATTGTTAGTATTTACATTTTATAGATTTTAATACACCTTTTTTATTATCAATGTTTATACTTATCTCTCCATTTAAATCTGTCCTGTAAATTTTATTTGTAAATTCTTTTATTCTTTTTATAACTTCATCATTTGGATGTCCATATTTATTATTTTCTCCTACTCCTATCAATGCTACTTTAGGTTTAACTTTATCTAAAAATTCTTTAGTTGATGAAGATTTAGAGCCATGATGTGCTACTTTTAAAACTGTTGATTTTAGATCTTTTTCTTTTACTAATTCTTTTTCAGCAATATTTTCTATATCTCCTGTAAATAAACATGTAAAATCTTTATATATAAGTTTTGCAACTATAGCATTATTATTTATGGCATTTTCTAATATAGGTTTTTCTGTCGGCCATAATATTTTAAAATACATATCTTTTTCTATTTCAATTTTATCTCCATTTTTTACGATTTCTACTTTTATATTTTTAGATTTTATAGTTTCTAAAAATTTTTCATATTGTTCACATTTTTCTAGTTGTTTTGCTATAATTACCTTCCCTACTTTTATTTCTTTTAATATTGTTAATATTCCACCTACATGATCTTCATCAAAATGGCTTATTATAATAAAATCTATTTTTGAATATCCTCTATCTAGTACATATGGTAAAAGTACATTCTTTCCTATATCAAATTCTTTATTGCCTCCTCCATCTATCAATATTGTTTTATTATGCGGCGTTATTATAAATGTTGAATCTCCTTGTCCTACATCTACAAAATTAATTTTTAAATCTTTGGGAATAAAAATCACTAGAACATAAATTAGTATTATCATTAAAAGTGATATTTGTATTTTACTTTTATTTATTTGTCTGTATTTATATTTAAATAATGCAATTAAATTTAATACCCTTTCTTGGCTCATATTTCGCCTATAATTGTTTTTTATCATAAATAAGTAAAATAACATAGCTATAACTAAATAATACAAAATTATTTGATATTTTTCGGGTGTTGGGAAATATATTTTTGAGCCTATTAAATATTTAGGTATTTTAGTTATAATAATTATAATTTTAATTCCTATTTGCAATAAATATATTAAAACTGACGAAATATAAGAATTAATGAATGAAAATATTGTATATACAATACTAATTATGAATACAGGTCCAACTATTAATGTTACTAACAGATTTGTGATAATAAAATAACTGCTGAATAAATTAAAATGATATAAAGATATTGGAAGAATTGATATTTGTGCAGAAAGTATAACTGAAATTATCTCTTCTAATTTGTTTTTTCTTTTTGTTAATTTGCTTAATAATATTAACACTGGTTTTCTAAATAATACAATTCCAATAGTTCCACCATATGATAATTGTAATCCAACATCTGTTATGAGATTTGGATTATATATAAGCATAATTAACAGAGATATAGAAATTGATGTACTTGTATCATTTTTTCTATAAAATATTTTCGACATCAGAAACAAAATAGCCATGATACCTGACCTTACAATTGAACTCGAAAATCCAGTTATCATCATATAGAAAATTATTAGTATACAAACTAATATATTAGCAATTCTTTTTCCAAAAGTTTTTTTAAAAACAAAAGTAGATCCTAATATAAGATATGACATATGCATACCTGAAACAGCTAAAATATGTAATATACCAGCTGTCTTGAAATCTTCTTCTAATTCTTCACTTATGTTTTCTGTATTGCCTAATACTAGCCCTAAATATATACTTTGATTTTCTTTTCCTTTTATTTTGTTTGAATTCTCTATTATTTTTTGTTGTATTTTATTTACTAATTTAAATACAGGATTTATTTGATTTTTATTTACTAATTCGACTTTATCTACTTGGATTACACCATATATAAATTTTGTTTTTAAATAATTAGAATAGTCAAAGCCACCAAAGTTTCTTTGATTTGAAGGTTTTTGATATTTTCCTTTTATTTTTATTTTATCTCCAATTTCTAATTCTTCATTTTTATTCATATAACAATAAAATTTTTTGTTATTTATTTTTATTTTATATATATTTTTATATTTACTTTCTTTTTTATTGCTTATTACTACTCCTTCAGTTTCTAAACTTTCTTGTTTTTGCATTACATTATAAGTTTCTTCATATTTATAATTTATTTTAGTTGTATATTTATAACCTATTGTAGATGATATTAGAATTAAAATAATAACCTTGAAATTTAAAATCAATTTGATATATCTTAAATATCTTCTTACTGAAATAAAACTTGATTTTATGATAAAAAATATAAATATTAAAACTGATAAAAAGACACAAAAAAGGGCTAAACTTTTTAAGTATAGCCCCAATATAATTCCTATTATATATCCTATGGTAACAACCAGTATAGGTCTTTTCAATTTTGCCTCCTTACATTACTCTTCTTGCTGCATAGAATGTTCCATATGTAGAGAATGTATCTGTACGTACTCCTTTTTTAGAGTTTGCTGCATGTACAAATTGGTTATTTCCTATATAAATGCCTACATGTCCATTATTATTAAAGAATACTAAATCTCCTGGTTGTAAGTTAGCTTTATCTACACTAACTCCATT
>CANQGV010000090.1 GCA_947623475.1 uncultured Clostridia bacterium
TCTGAAACTAATAAACTTGAATTTTCTTTTTGAGCAAAAGAGCTACTATTCTCCCAAAATTCTTTAAAAAATTCAGGGAAATTCTCAACAACATCTGGTAACTTTTCCACTTGAATATTTTTAATAGTATCTCTCCAAAGTTCTTCTATTTCATAAGACATTTCAAAACTAGTTAACTCTTCACTATCAACTATTGAATTTATTATTGGAATTAATAAATCTGAATTTCTTTCTTGAATCTCAGGAGCAGTATTGTTCCAAATCTCCATAAAATTTGTAGGAAACTTTTCATAAACCTCTGAAAAGGTCTCTTCTTGAACTTCAGGAAGTGTATAAATCCAAATATCTCCAGAAAGATCCGGAAAATTTTCAAGAACATCTAATATATTTTGCCTTTGAATATTTGGAGATGTACAACGCCAAAGAGTAGATAAATCAATTGATTGCTTAAGAGAATTTGGTTTATTTTTTATATTATTCATTGTAGAAAACAACAAATCTGAATTTTCCTCTTGAACTTCAGGAAAAGTACTTCTCCAAATATCATAAAAATAATCAGGAAAACTCTCAGCCAAATTTCTAAACAATTCACTTTGAAGATCTAAACAAGTATTTTTCCAAAGAACAGAAATATCGTTATAAAAACTACTTTTCTTAGAATCATCAGTAGAAGATAACTTATTTAAAGTTGAAAGTAAAAGATCTGAATTTTCCTTTTGAATTTCTGGAGATGTATTTCCCCAAATGCCTTTAATATATTCAGGGTATCTATCAAAAGCTTCTTTTATATTACTTTTTTGAAAATCTTCTGGAAACTTAGCCCATAATTTTCCAACCACATCATAAAGAGCTAGTCTTCTTGTAAATAAAGACGAAAAATTCTTATTAGAAGACTCCAAATTATCAACAATTGAAAAAAAGGAATCTCCATTTTTCATAAGATTATCAATATCATTATCAACTTCAATTTTCTGTATAATATCGCTAAAATTAAACATAAAAAACTCCTACATTTAAAAAATCATTTACTATGAAAAAGACTTCTTATCTTATGTATTATTGAACTAAGCAAAGACTCTTTGTGCTCCATCATATAAGAATTAGGAACACTTGAAGAAGGGGCTTCCTCAACATTTTTATTCCCATCAACATTAGAAGAATCTTTAAATAAATTCTCTACACTATATTTCTCATTAAAAATTTTTTCATTAATTTCTAACTTTTTAATAGCCTCATTTCTTTGATCTTCTGAAAGCCAATAATTTAAAGAAATATAAAAAATAATATCTTTAGCATCTTGACTTATATTCTGTTCTGAAAAAGACTTATTAGGATCTATCTTTTTAATAGCATTAAAACCTTTAAAATTTTCAAAAAGACTAGTAATTTCTTTTGGAATTTTATAATAATCTTCTTTTGGTATATTTTCTAAAACCTCGTAAACCTCTGCACCAATAGTATTTAAATCAATATTTTCTTCCATTCTATATTCCTTCCATTTTCGTAAATGCTCTAAAAGCATTACAAAACATAAACTCTCTTAGTAAATTTTACCATGAAAATCAATAAAAAGGTGAAATTTGTCAAAAACTTAATATATATGTAACACAAATGAAAAAATAAGGCTTACAAATCTAAACCATAAAAAAAGAGACTCCACAAAAAGTCTCTTTATAATATATGTTATAATAAACTAATTAACTATTTGAATTATCAGGTTTGATTTTTCTCTTATAATTACCAGAAATCAATTTAGGTAAATAAGTAATTATTTTATAAACAGCTAATCTAACCTTTTTACTCCATAAATAAGATCTCCTTAATTTTCTTGCAGATCCTAAAGAAACAGGCTCATCATCTAAAACAACTAATTCATTTTGAACTTTTTCTAATGGGAAAATATAATTTTCTCCATTATTATTGTCCCAGTTACCTAAATTATTCTTAAAGCAAAAATTGAAAGTTTCATCACCAACAAGTTCAATTTCAGCTTGAAAACCTAATTCTGTTTTTTCCATTTCAATGTCGTTAACATTATCCCATTCAGGACCAAAACCATAATGAAGAGTTACTTCTTCAGAATTGTCTTGAAAAAATTCACCTGTATAAGAAATTTTAACAACAGTATCTTTGACTAATTTGTCAGTATTAAAAAAAATATTCTTTGTAAGTTCCATACTTAATCTCCTTATAAATTTATCTTTAGCTAAGAACAATTATATAATTAAATTTTACAAAGTTCAATACTTTTTTCAAAAAAAGTAAAAAATGGTGTCGATTTTTTAAAAATAGCCTGATTTAACAACGAAAACAAGTAGAAAAATAACTACTAAAAAAATATTAAAAATAAAAGCTAAAAAAACTTGAATAAATAAAAGAAAAGAATAATATAAATATATTGTAAAAAATAAAAAGATGTGATACTATTAGGGAAGAACGAAATAGGAAGGAAAAAACTATGAAAGAAAAAGAAGAATTAAAAGAAAAAAAGGATGTTGAAAAAAAGGAAAAAGCTGTAAAAAAAGAAGAAAAAACATCAAAAAAAGAAACTAAGAAAAATACTAAAAAAGAAGAAAAAGCTACTACTAAAAAAACAGAAAATAAAAGCAAGGAAGAAAACAAAAAGAAAAGTGATCTTCCAAAAAGCAAAAAAAAGGAATCAAAAAAAGAGCCTAAAAAAACAAAAGAGCAAATAAAAGAAGAATTGTTTAGTCCAGCAGAAGAAGAAAAGCCAAAACCAAAAGAAAAGGAAGAAACTAAACAAGAAAGTAAATTTAAACAAGTAAAAAAAGTAGAAACAAAAGACTATGACAAATATGAAAAAGAAGAGCCAAAAGACATAAAATCAAAAGTTTTAATAGGTGTAGCACTAGTAGCAATAATTCTTATATTTTCTTCAATGTTCGCAATAATAAACTTAGGAAATAAAAATATACTTGATGGAATATCAGTAAAAGGAATAGATATATCAGGGCTAAGTAAAGAAGATGCAACAACAAAAGTAAATGCAGTTTATGAAAAAAGATTAGCAGAAGAAATAAAATTAAAATATCAAGACTATGAAACAACAATAGATTCAAGTGTAATAGAAGCACATTATGACATAGAAAAAGCAATAAATGAAGCCCAAGAAACAGGAAGAAAAGGAAATATATTCATAAACAACTTTGAAATATTAAAAACAATGATATTCAAAAAAGATATAAATATAGATATGACATTAAATGAAGACATGGCAAACCAAACAATAGAAGACATAGGATCAAAACTACCAGGAATAGTAGTAGAATCAAGTTATTACATAGAAGAAGATGATGATGAACTAATAGTAGGAAAAGGAAAAGACGGAATAGGAATAGACAAAGAAAAATTACTAAATCAAGTAAAAGACTATCTAAACGAGCCAGTAAAAGAAAATGAACAAAAAGAAATGGAAATACCAGTATTAGATAAAACTCCAGAGCCTATTGACATAGAAAAAATACACTCAGAAGTTTATAAAGAAGTACAAGACGCATATTACACAAAAGATCCATTTGAAATACATCCAGAAGTAGAAGGAGTAGACTTTGACGTAGAAAAAGCAAAAGAAATATTAGCAGAAGAAGGAAAAGAAGAATATATAATACCATTAATAATAACAAAACCAAAAGTAACATTAGACCAAATAGGAACAAAAGCATTTCCAGACAGATTAGCAACATTCACAACTAAATATGATGCTAGCAACACAGACAGAACAACAAACTTAAGACTAGCATGTCAAAAACTAAACGGAAAAGTAGTATTACCAGGAGATACATTCTCATATAACAAAACACTAGGGGAAAGAACAGTTGCAGCAGGTTATAGAAATGGAAAAATATATGAAAACGGAGAAGTTGTAGATGGAATAGGAGGAGGAATTTGTCAAATATCATCAACACTATATAACACTGTACTAATGGCAAACTTAGATGTAGTAGAAAGAAGAAATCATCAATTTGTACCATCATACTTACCAGCAGGAAGAGATGCAACAGTAGTATATGGAGCAACAGATTTTAAATTTAAAAACACAAGAAAATATCCAGTAAGAATAACAGCAAGTGTAAGCAACGGAATAGCAACAGTATCAATGTATGGAATAAAAGAAGAAGAGGAATATACAATAAGCTTTAGTACTAGAACAATATCAACAGTACCTCCATCAACAAAATATCAAGATGATCCATCACTACCAGCAGGACAAGAAAAAGTAAAACAAAACGGAGCAAATGGATTAGTAACAGAAACATATATAACAAAATCTCTAAATGGAAAAGTAGTATCATCAAAACTACTATCAAGAGATACATATAGTGCAATGCAAAAAATAATATTAAGAGGAACAGGCGCAGCATCAGCAACACCAGCAGCTCCAGCTGAACAAACTCCAGCACCTACAACACCAAGTGCACCAAGCACAGAAACAGAAAAACCAACGGATCCAGATCCAGATCCAGACCCAGCAACAAATACAACAACAGAATAAAAAACAAATAAAAAACCCCAGTATATTCAAAGCAGAATATACTGGGGTTATACTTGACAAAAAGAATAAAAAAAGCTATAATAAACACTGTCCTAAATAAAAGGTCCACTAGCTCAGTTGGCTAGAGCAGCAGACTCTTAATCTGAAGGTCCTGGGTTCGACTCCCAGGTGGATCACCAAAAAACGTATGTATTAAAATAATACATACGTTTTTTTACGTTTTAGAGTTATTAAGCGAAACAAAATAAAAACCTTATTGTCACAAACAACAAGGCTCTTATTATACTTAACAAACACACTACTCAACTAACTTTAAAGCAGCTTCATAATCTTCTTTACCAAAATTTATTGTTGGAATCATTTGATTACAATTCACCATTTCCATAAACTCCTCGATAGTTACCCACTTATAATCAACAGCCTCATGATCAGGCAAAGTAATTTCCTCATCTTTTATATCTCTTTTAAATAGCCATAAATCCTTAAAATCACAATCTCTTTAATAGATTTTAAAAGAATAGCCTCATCTTTTTCAAAATGG
>CANQGV010000091.1 GCA_947623475.1 uncultured Clostridia bacterium
AGATTATCTTTTTCATCCAGTTTTTTTATCAATTTCATTTCTTCTTCTGGAGATAATGGTGGTGGAAGAGTTTGACTACCTGCTATATAAAATATTGGTAAGTACTCTATTTCATTATCTTCATTTATATATTTAGCACAAATATTATTAACGCTTTCTTTTAATAATCTAACTAATTGTTTCATTATCATCCTCTCCTTGTTGCTATATTGTACTACTTTCATTTTAAAAAAACTGTCATTTCTTAATATATAAAAAAAGAAATAATCGACATTATTTTCGATTATTTCTTTTATATTTTTTCTTATTATATTTTTATTAAATACCTTTATTTTTATTTTTTCTTAAAAAAGCTGGTATATCTAAATCAGGTTGAGATGAAGTATTTTCTTTGTTAGATGGTATTGAACTTATCTTCTTTTCCCAATTTTTTGGTCCTTGGCTTGCTACAGTTGTTGGTGCATTTACCATGTTAGTCATACTATCTTTGTCAAATCCTGTTGCAATAACTGTTATTTGTATTTCATCTTGCATTGTTTTATCTGTTACTGTTCCAAATATAATGTTAGCTTCTGGATCAACACTTCTGCTCTGTTCTCTCCTGATGCTTTACCAACTCCCATATGTGCCATTCCTTGATTTAACATTATTGTTTTTACATCTGCAAAGTCTAGGTTAACTAATCCTGGGATAGCAATTAAATCTGATATACCTTGTACACCTTGTCTTAATATATCATCTGCCATTTTGAAAGCTTCTATAATTGAAGTTTTTCTATCTATTATTTGTAATAGTTTATCATTTGGTATAACAACTAATGTGTCTACTCTACCTTTTAATGCTTCAATTCCTCTTTCTGCTTGTGAAAGTCTTTTCTTTCCTTCAAATGTAAATGGTTTTGTTACAACACCTATTGTTAATATTCCCATTTCTTTTGCAGTTGCTGCTACTATTGGTGCTGCACCAGTACCTGTTCCTCCACCCATTCCAGATGTTACAAATACCATGTCAGCTCCTCTAAGAACTTCTGCTATTTCTGCTCTACTTTCTTCTGCTGATTGTGCTCCAATATCTGGATTTGCTCCAGCACCTAAACCTCTAGTTATTTTTTCCCCTATTTGTATCTTTGTTGCTGCTTTTGATGTTTGAAGTGCTTGTCTATCTGTGTTTACTGCTATAAAGTCTACTCCCTTAATTCCAGCTTCAATCATTCTGTTTACAGCATTGTTTCCAGCGCCACCTACTCCTATTACTTTTATTGTAGCTGTTCCATCCATCATTGTGATGTTGCTGCTATCCTCATACTCCATCATTTAGTTTTCCTCCCTTTTCTACTTTATATTTTAAAATTAATATCGATTTTATGAATAAAAGAAATCCTTTATTCTTTCTTTTAAAGTTTTTAAAAAACTTTCTTTGTTTTGTGTATCTATACTACTTGATACTGTTTTTTCAAATGGTCTTGAAGCTATATATCTTACTAATGCATAGCTTGTCCTATATGTTTGTTTAACTGTACTTATCAATCTACCTGTTGATATTTTTACTGGTATATTTAAATTTATCTTTCCTGCTACATCACTCTTATTGATATTGACAATTCCTTGACCAGTTAAAACAACATTGTTAATTTTTGATTTTATTCCTTGATTTGTTATGTCTTTATTTATAATAGAAAACATTTCTTCAATTCTTGCTTCTATTATTTCTATTAATTGTGAGCTTTTTATTATTTTGTTTCTTTTTGCATCTTTGCAAGTATTTAATATAATGTCATTATCATTGTCAATAAAAGATTTTAGTGCTAGTCCATATTGTCTTTTTAGCTTGTCTGCTTCTTCTTCTGTAATGTTTAACACAAGCGCAATATCGTTTGTAATGCTATCTCCTCCTAAAGGTATTGAGTTTGTGTATATAAAAGTCTCTCCTTGAAACACGCCAATATCAATATTTCCAGCACCTATATCCAAAATCATGATATTATCATGTAATTCATTTTTATCTAAAATTAAGTTTCTCTCTGCTAACGTCGTTGGTATAATTCCGTCAATTTCTAATCCTGCTCTTTTGAATATTCCATGTAACTTTCGTACATACTCTTTATCTGCTAAAATTATTTCTGCATTTATTGCAAAACTAGAACTTAAATTCCCTACCGGATCTGTTACTACTCTTCCATCTTCTAAAGTAATTTTATCTGGTACTATATCTATGAGCATTTTGTCTTCCGGTATTTCGATGTCTTTTACTTGCATAATTGCATTTTGCACATCTCTTACTGATATTCCAGAAAATTTATCTTTTACTTCTTTGATTATACTATTTTGCACTATCGTTATATATTTTCCTGGAATTGTGACATATGCTGAATTTATCTTCAAATTCGTTTCTTCTTCGGCATCTTTAATGGTTTTTTCTATACTCTGACTAATTTCTTCTTCGTCAATAATTTTACCTTTTTTCAAACCATTGCATTTGTATGATGTACTTGATATAGTTTCTATTTGATTAAAATTATTTACTTCACCTACAACTGTCGCTACTTTTGCTGTTCCTATATCTATTCCAACTATAATATCTCCTATTGCCAAAGCTAACTCCTCCATTTTTAATTTTCTAGTGTTATTTATATTACATTTCATTTAAAAAGTCAATAGAATTTGTTATATTTTTGTAATATTTTTGTAATATTTTTGTAATATTTATTCCACTTTTTACTTTACACAGCAAATAGCGACATTAGTCGCTATTTTTTTCCTTTGTATTCTAAAAAATTTCTTTTGTTTTTTGTTTTTTTGTCTCTTTATTGCTCTTTAGCTGTTGTTTCTTTACTCTTGTTTTTATTCTTTCTTGCCTCAATTTGTTTTGTCCATTTTTCAATATAATATCTTCTAATAATACCTATGTTATTTAGCATTCTCCATACAAACACTACAATGGCTGCTAAATATATATCTACATTTAATTTTTGACCTAATACTGTTAATAATATTGCTAATATTGCATTTGTAAAAAATCCTGATACAAATATTTTTAAATCAAAACTTTTATTAACAACTCCTACTATTCCTCCAAAAACTGTATCAAGAGCTGCAACTATTGCAATTGCTAAATAACTTGAATATGTATAAGAAATCATTGGAGCTTGTATTCCAAGTATTGCTCCTAATATACAACCTATTATAATTGCTATAAAAACCATTTTTTCCTCCTTTATTCTATTCCATATATTTTATATTCAAATCTTTTTCATATTTTTTTATTGTAACTTTATTACTCTTTTCTATAGTTATATCATGTCCTAATTTTTTCAAATCTTCTATATGTCCACCTGTTCCAACAAGTCCTCCTTCAAGATATGTTTGATTTCCTATTGCTTTTATTACATATGGCTCTAGTATTCTTTCTTGGTTTACTCTTATAAAGACATTATTTATATATACTATGTCTGTATTGTTAATAATTCTTTGATCATTTATTGAAATTGCCTCTGCTCCTGCAAGTTTTAATGAATTTACTATAACAAGAAGATCTTCTGCACTAATTTTTACATCTGTTGAATTTGCATTTTTTAAAGTTATTATTATTCCTTCCCCTTCAACATCTGTCTTTCCTAGTTTCATATTTACTTCTTCCAATTCAGCTTCTAACAATCCTTTTGATTCTTCACTTGACTTTTCTGTTTTTCTGTATTCATTTAACATTTGTTGTGTTTCATTTAATTTAGTTTCTGTTTCTTCAAATTTTTGTTTCCAAGAAGCTAATTCAGTTGTTAAATCAGACTTTCTCATATTTTCAACAGATGTAATATCAGTTTCTCTTACAATTTTAAATTGCATAAACATTACAGCCATTAACACGAAACATGATAGTCCTATTGTAACAGTCATTATAACTTTTCCTTTTCTTATTTTTTTCATTGTTTCACCCTCTATTTATTGATTGTTTTTGCATATTCAAATTTTATTACTCCTGAATATTTAGGAATTGTAATAGACTCTTCTTTTTTCAAATCTGTAACTATTCCATAATCACTTAAAATACTTAAATAACCTCCTGGTCTTGATAATGCTGCTAGTTGTTCTGGTAGTCCTATTGCTTTTATTACAAATGGAACTCCTATTCTTTCTCCATTTATTGTAATTATATTTCCTCCACATACTATTGAAGATGTTGGAATTACTCTTTGGTCATTTATTGAAATTGCTTCTGCTCCTGCATTTTTCAATTCATTTATTACACTTAAGACATCCATATCATGTACTAAAAGATCATTTAAATCTCCTACAAGAGCTGATCCTGTTGGTATTTTACTATCACTTAATGTAAGGGTAACTCCAGGTCCTTTTACTTCTGTAAATCCTATTATCTTATTTCCTTTTTTTATTTGCTCTTCTAGATTTTTTAATTCAGTATCTTCTGTTGATGCTTCTTTTCTTTCTTCTTCCAAATCTTTTTCTAGCTTTTCTAATTCATTGTAAGCATTGTCATATCTTTCTTTATATTTTAGAACTTCTGCCCTTAAATTATTTTCTTCATAGCTTTGGCTTACCGTTAAATTAGAATTTTTAACTGTCCTTATTTGAATTGATATGGCAAATGTTAAAATAAAACACATAATTCCTAATGATATTGCTATATGTTCTTTTTTCATGTTTTCTCCTCTCTATGACATCTTTTCTCTAAAATATGGTTTGAATTTATTATTTAACTCTCCATTTACAAAAATTTCTCCTACTTTTCCTTTTGTTTCTTCTATTATCGCTTGTAAATATCTGATTTTATTACTTAAGTTAGATTTATCTCCTAGATATGCTATTTTCTGTTCTTTTTCCATTGTTACTACATATTCGTTTTTATCTGTTAATTCTATTACATCTACTAGGTTGTCCAAATTGTTGTCTTTAAAAGTATTCATTATTTTTATAAATATTTCTAACTTTTCTAGATCTTCTTCTTTTATTCTTTGTCCTTCTATAATTTGTTCTTCTGATGTAGCTAAACCTTTTATAACTGGTATATTTTGTCTATCTTCTGAAATTTCTAATAT
>CANQGV010000092.1 GCA_947623475.1 uncultured Clostridia bacterium
TTCCAGGATATTATTTTATAAAAATGTATCAATCATCTTCATATGCTATAGTTGTTGATACAAAAACAGATTTGATGGATGGAATATATATTAGTAGTGATTTACCAACAATATCATTTAGAACTATTTATAATGGTACAAAAAAGTTATTGCTTATGGTTGGGTATGATTATAAAACAGGAAAAGAAAATTCAGAAGACGAATTTAGACCTCTAGAAGAATTAGCATATAACTTATATCCAGAAGCAGAAATTATAAATAAATGGGTTGCAGAAGATTGTATATCTTTAGATAAAATTCCATATATAGGCATATTTTCAAAAGTTTTACCTAATATGTTTGTAGCAACAGGATTTAATAAATGGGGTATGACTTCAAGTGATATATCAGCAAATATTATAACAGATGAAATTCTAGGAAAAGAAAACAAATATAAAGAAATATTTAAAGCAACTAGAGTTGAGCCAATAAAAAATAGAGAAGAGGTAAAAAATATGTTAAAAGAATCAGTAGAATCAATAGTTATAAAAAAATTCAAAGAGCCTAATAATCCTACATGTACACATCTAGGTTGTGAACTTTCATATAATAGTACTGAAAATACTTGGGATTGTCCATGTCATGGATCACGTTTCACATTAGAAGGAAAACAAATAGAGTCACCAGCAGTAGAAGACATAAAAGAATAGGTAACATTTAAGTTACCTATTTTTTGCTTTTATTATTTTTTATATTATTTCCATATCTTTTAATTTTTTTAGTTGTGGTTTTTTCAAATTCTTTATCACGAATTATGAAACTTTTAATATGTTTGTAGTTTGGCATTCTTTTATTAACTCTAGAAACTACATCTGAAATCATTTTTTTGATTTCTTCTTTAGTTGGAACAGCGCCTTTTAAAAGTTCTGATATAGCTTCTAAGTCTGGATATATTTGAGCACTTATATATGTTTCATCATCATTTTTCTTATTTATACCTGAAACAAGAGACTCTGAAACAAGTGGATCATCATTTAAATAGTATTCGACTTCTTCTGGATAAATATTTTTACCATTTTTTGTAACTATAACACTTTTTAGTCTACCAGTTATATAAAGATAACCATTTTCATCAACTCGTCCTAAATCACCTGTATGAAACCAACCATCTTTTATTGCTTTTTTTGTTTCTTTTTCATCATTATAGTATCCAAGCATTACATTTGGACCTTGTACAAGTATTTCACCAACACCTTCTTTATTAGGTTTATCTATTTTATATTTTACATTTGGAAGAGGTAATCCAGCAGCATCACTCTTTTGGAAAAATACGTTATTTCCAGCAACAAGAGGAGAACATTCTGTAAGACCATAACCTTGTAAAGTTTTTAAACCTAATAGAGAAAATTCATCTATAATTAAAGGATTTGCTGCTGCAGCTCCTACTATGAATAAACGAAGTCTTCCACCTAAAGTGTTTTTTATTTTAATTTTAATAAAAGGTTTTAGGTAAAAAGGCAAATCTGGAAAAGGATTTTTCCCATCTTTATTTCTAAATTTTTCAGGCAATGATGAATTTAAACCTTTTATTATTTTTTTATAAACATTTTCAAGTAATAGTGGTACACACAAAATTATTGAAGGGTGATATTCTTGCATATTTTGAGATATGTATCTTAATCCATCACAGTGAGCGATACTTGCTCCATTATATAAAGCAAGTAAAAATCCTAATGTACATTCATATGTATGATGTAAAGGTAAAACAGAAAAAAATACATCATTTCTTTTAACTTTTACTATACCACAAGAAGAAATAATATTTGAACATATATTTCTTTGAGATAAAGAAACTCCTTTTGCATTACCTGTTGTTCCAGATGTAAATAATAAAATACGCATTTCATCTGGATCAATTTCTATGTTGTCAAATCTTGAATCTCCTTTTTCTACAAGAGCTTTACCTTCTTCAATAAAGGATTCGATGTCTTTTTCAAAATTTATGAAACATGTTTTTTTATTTTTTATTTCTTTCATATTTTCTTTTTCTTGTAATGGTTTTAAATATTTGTTATCTCCTAAAATAAGTGATGTTTCAGAAACATTCATGAAGTTTATTACGTCTTTAGGATTTAATTCTTTATCTATAGGAACTACAACACCTACAATTGTTGCTACAAAATATGAAACACACCAATGATATGAGTTGTTTCCAATAACTGCAATACGTTTATTTAGAAATCCTTTTTCTATTAAGCTTGTACCTAAATTAACTATGTCATTTTTAAACTTTTCATAAGTTATACTATATATAGAACCGTTTTTATCTTTTTTTCTAAAAGCTGTTCTAGATTTATAAATTTTAGCTGAACGATAAAGCAATTCTTTGAGGGTTGATACTTCTTCTGCTTTATAATATTTTTCTACTAGTTGTTCTGCATGTGTTAGTTCGTTTTTCATATAATCCTCCTATTATTCGTATCTGTAAAAAATATAATTTGTTTCAGGTTTAAAAGTATATTGACCATTCATTATCGAAGATTGCTTATCATCACTTTCAAGAGGAATGTCTACAAATATTGTTGTTTTAAATTTTTGATCTAAGTTATTTGTAATATATACATCAAAAGATAAAGAACAATTAAGTTCATCTATTGAAACTCCTGTACGATTTAATAAGCTTCCATCATATGTAATTGCTGTACTTGTATCAGTAAACGTATAATCAGTTTTTATATTACTATTTACATAAGAAAGTACTATTGGACTAGCACAGTTGTTATAAATAGTAGGTGTATTGAAGTCAACTTCATCTTCTGATGAAACTTCAAAGTTTAACTGATTATCTATTTTATTAGAATCTTCAATATCACTTTTTGCAAAATTATTAAAGTTTTTATAATATAATGCACACTCACCAATAGATGGCTTTTTAATGTATTGAATGTTTGATATACTTACAGACTTTAAAGTATTTTCCATAGTATATTCATCACTATTGTTATTTATATAAAAAGCCATATCTGTAAATTGGTACAAATTTTCAATAGTGAAATTTGAAATAGAGCCTGTCTTGTTTTTGGTGTCAGCACTACTGAATAATGTGCATTTGTTAATACTAAAAATAGTTTTCTTGTTTTTTTCTGCAAAATTAATATAACTATCTAAACATTTTTTACTACTAAAACTTTGAAATAAAAAAGCTGATAGAAATATTAGAATTATTACAGAAAAGGTAAGCGATAAAGCCAATATAAATATTTTCTTTTTTTCTTTAGAAATTTTGTCCATTATACACGTACCTTTCAATATTTTTCTTATTGTTTATTATATGCCTATTCTAATATAAAAATGCAAGAAAATCAAGTACCATAAACTACCATTTAAATTTGTTGACAAAAGTAGACAGAAAAGATAAAATATAGACAGGTGATAAAATGATAACTAAAGAGAAAAATAGCAAAAAAGCGAATAATATAAAAACAAAAATAACAGTAAAAAATTTAGTAATTTTACTAGCTTTTTTTGCTGTTTTATTTTGGTCAATGATAGCTTATTTTAATTACAAAGATATATGGAAAACATATGGAAAAGAAGATGAAAAAAGTAGCGATTCAAAAGTAGAAATAAGTAATGCTGAAAAAGTTGATATAGATGAAATAATAGAGAAAAATACAGGAGAAGGAAAAAGGGAAGAAGTAGAGAAAAAAGAAGTTGATTTAGAATACATAACAAAATATAGAACTAACAACAAATTACCAAAAGGAATGGTACAAGTAATACAAGAAGGAAGAGTAGGAACACAAGAGATAGTAATTAAAAAAACTTATAAAAATGAAGAAGTAGTATCAGAAGAACAAATAAGTGCTAAAGTTAAAAAAGCTTCTTTAAATAAAATTGTAGAAGTTGGAGGAGCAAATTATACAAGTCAATATAAAGTTAAAGTAGGAGATACTGTATATGTAACCTCAGATAGAATTGCAGTAATGTTAGAGCCAAGTGATGAATCACAAAAAAAGGCTACATTACAACAGGGAAATGCTCTTAAAGTAGTTGATATACAAGGGGATTGGTATAGTATAACATCAAATGATGCAATTGGTTGGGTAAAAGCTGAAAGTACTTCATATATAAATCCAAATGAGCCTATCAAAGAAGAAAACAAAACTAATTCATCAAAAACACAAAAATCAAAAACACAACTTACTTCTAAATTAAGTTTTGGAATGAAACTAAATGAGCCAAGTGGATTATCTTTAGAACAATTTAAAAAGATATTATCAGATAGTAAAGATAAAAATAAAATTATGGAAAACAATGCACAATATTTTTATTATATAGAAAGTCAATATAATATAAATGGAGTATTTGTGGCATCTATGGCAATACACGAAAGTGCATGGGGAACTTCAAAAATAGCTAATGATAAGAAAAATTTATTTGGATATGGAGCTTATGATTCTAATCCATATAATGGGGCATATAATTTTTCGGATTATGCAGAGAGTATAGATTTAATAGCAAGAGTTTTAGTTAAATATTACTTAAATACTCCAGGAACTAAAATATATGGAGGAGAGACTGCTGCAGGAACTTATTATAATGGACCAACATTGACAGGTGTAAATACAAAATATGCTTCAGATAAAGAGTGGGCTAACAAAGTATATAATTATATGCAATATTTATACAATAAGTTGTAATAAACACTTGATATTTTTTAAAAGTTATTGTATGATATACAAGTAAGAATACTTTACTTATTAACTAAGTAAAGAGGGAGGAAAAGCATGAAAAAAATAACAATAATTTCTTTATTAGTTATAATACTTTTATCAACATTTGCATTAACTAGTAAAGTTCAAGCAGCTGAGAATTCTATATTGTCAAATGAGCTAGAAGGAGAACTAGTTCAATTAAAAAAGGATCAGCTAAAATCAATAAAAGATTATAGAGAAAAATATGGATCAGATGCATATGGAACAGTTGCATATATATTAAATATAATAAGAATTTATAGTATTCCCTTATGCTTCTTAGGAATAGCAATAGGAGCAATACATCAAT
>CANQGV010000093.1 GCA_947623475.1 uncultured Clostridia bacterium
AAAAGATTTTACAGATGTAATAGATATAAATTTAACAGGAACATTTAATGTAACTAAAAATGTAGTTCCATATATGACAAAAGCAAGAAATGGAAGAATAATAAATCTTTCATCAGTAGTTGGAGTCACAGGTAATGCAGGACAAACAAATTATTCTGCTTCAAAAGCAGGGATAATAGGATTTACAAAAAGTCTAGCAAAAGAATTGGGATCAAGAAATATATTAGTAAATGCTGTAGCACCTGGATTTATAGAAACTAAAATGACAGATGTATTAAAAGAACAAGTAAAAGAAGAAATAGCTAAAAACATACCACTAAAAAGAATGGGTGTTCCAGAAGATGTAGCAAATGTAGTTAAATTTTTAGCATCAGAAGAAAGTAGTTATATAACAGGTCAAGTTATAAATATAGATGGTGGAATGGTAATGTAAAACAATTAGTAAACAAGAAAGGATTGAAATATAATGGAAAAAAGAGTTGTAATTACAGGATTAGGAGCAATAACTCCATTAGGTAAAAATGTAAAAGAAACATGGGATGGAATCAAAAATAAAAAATGTGGAATAGATGAAATAAGTTTAATGGATGCTTCAGATTATAAAACAAAATTTGCAGCAGAAGTTAAAGATTATGATGAATTAGATTTTTTTGAAAAAAAAGAAGTAAAACGTATGGATAGAGATACTCAATTTGCTATAATAAGTGCAAGAGAAGCTTTTAAAGATAGTGGTATAACAAGTGAGAATACAGATTTAAATAGAGTTGGAATATTCATAAGTTCTGGAATTGGAGGATTAAATACAATTCAACAACAAACTGAAAATCTTTTCAAAAAAGGTCATAAAAGAATTTCTCCAATGTTTATACCAATGGGAATAGTAAATATGCCATCAGGAAATGTAGCAATTGATTTAGGATTAAAAGGTGAATCAATGGCTTTAGTTACAGCATGTGCATCATCAACACATGCTATAGGTGAAGCATATAAAACAATAAAACAAGGATATGAAGATGCAATTTTAGCAGGAGGAACAGAAGCTCCAATATGTGACATGGGATTAGGTGGATTTGAAAACATGAAAGCATTAACAAATGCAACAGATAAAAATAGAGCAAGCATACCTTTTGATAAAGAGAGAAGTGGATTTGTAATGGCAGAAGGAGGATGTGTAGTTGTATTAGAAGAACTTGAACATGCTAAAAAAAGAGGAGCAAAAATATATGCAGAAGTAGTTGGGTTTGGCTCAACAACAGATGCATATCATATAACTTCACCAGATCCAACAGGAGAAGGTGCTGCTAGAGCAATGACAAGAGCTATTGAAGATGCAAATTTGAAACCAGAAGATATTGATTATATAAATGCACATGGAACATCAACACATTTAAATGATTCGACAGAAACTTTAGCAATAAAGAAAGCTTTAGGAGAAGCAAGTAAAACTGTAAAGATAAGTTCAACAAAAGGAAATACAGGACATTTATTAGGTGCAACAGGAGCACTTGAAGCAATCTTTTGTGTAAAAGCTATTGAAGAACAAATAATACCACCAACAATAAATTATAAAGAAAAAGACGAAGAATGCGATTTAGACATAACACCAAATGAATTTGTAAAAACAAAAGTAAATGTAACAATGTCTAATTCATTGGGATTCGGAGGACATAATGCAAGTTTAATAATAAAAAAGTATGAATAAGGAGGAGTAAAAATGGAGTATGAAAAAATCAAACAACTAATGGATGATATGGGAAATTCTAAATTAACTTCTATAAGTATAGATTTCCCAGATGGTACAAAAATAACTATGTCAAAACAAGATGAAAGTGTACAAGTAACAAAAGCAGAACCTGAAAAACAAGAGAAAATAAAAAATGAGGAAGAACCTAAAAAAAGTGATGAAAAAGAGGAAGCAGAGGGAGATATAATAAAAGCTCCAATGGTAGGAACTTTTTATAGTAAACCTTCACCAACTTCTGATCCATATGTAGAAGTAGGAAGT
This sequence comes from uncultured Clostridia bacterium, assembly GCA_947623475.1. GTDB lineage: Bacteria > Bacillota > Clostridia > TANB77 > CAG-508 > CAG-269. The sequence goes on from CANQGV010000093.1 coordinate 2,006, forward strand.
ATAGTAAAAGAAGGGGATACTGTGTGTATAGTAGAAGCTATGAAATTGATGAATGAAATAGAAACAGAATTCTCAGGTGTAGTAACTCAAATATTTGTTGAAGACGGAGATACGGTTGAATATGGTACTCCATTATTTAGAATAAAGAAATAGAAAGGAAAATACTATTATGTTAAATAAAGAACAAATAAAAGAAATAATACCACAACGAGATCCTTTTTTAATGATAGACGAAGTTGAAAAATATGTACCAGGTGAAAGTTGTACAGCATATAAAAATGTGAATGAAGAAGAATGGTATTTTAAAGGACATTTTCCAGGAAATCCAATAATGCCAGGAGTATTGATTACAGAAAGTCTTGCACAAGCAGGAGCAGTTGCAATTCTTTCATTAGAAGAAAATAAAGGAAAAAATGCTCTTTTTGGTGGAATAAACAATTTGAAATTCAAAAAAATGGTTGTACCAGGTGATAAATTGAAATTAGAAGTAAAAATAATAAAGAAAAAAGGTCCTATAGGTGTAGGAGAAGCAATAGCAACAGTTGATGGTAAAATTGCAGCAAAAGGAGAATTAACATTTGCTGTAGTAGATAAATAAACATTTATTTATAAAGATGGGAGTTGAAAAAATGAATAAAATATTAATTGCAAATAGAGGGGAAATTGCAGTTAGAATTATAAGAGCATGTAAAGAAATGAATATAAAAACAGTTGCCGTATATTCTGATATAGACAAAGATGCATTACATACAAGGTTAGCAGATGAAGCTATTTGTATAGGACCAGCACCATCAAATAAAAGTTATTTAAATATAAAAAATATAATAGAAGCAGCAAATATAAAAGGTGCAGATAGTATACATCCAGGTTTTGGCTTTTTATCTGAAAATCCTCAGTTTGCAAAAATATGTGAAGAATCAAATATAAAATTCATAGGTCCTAAGTCTGAAGTAATTGAATTACTAGGAAATAAATCAAATGCAAAAGAGTTAATGAAAAAAGAAGGAGTTCCAGTAATACCAGGCTCAGATGGAGGAGTAAATAACATAGATGAAGCAATAAAAACTGCAGAAAAAATAGGTTATCCAGTAATGCTTAAAGCAGCAGCTGGTGGTGGAGGAAAAGGAATAAGAATAGCAAATAATAAAGAAGAACTTGAAACAAACTATAATATAGTAAAGCAAGAAGCAAGAGTATCTTTTAATGATGACGAAATATATATTGAAAAATTTATAAAAAATCCTAGACATGTTGAAATTCAAATATTAGCAGATGAATATGGAAATGTTATACATTTAGGAGAAAGAGATTGTTCAATACAAAGAAATCATCAAAAGGTAATTGAAGAAACTCCTTCAACAGCAGTTGATGACAAACTTAGAAAAAAGATGGGAGATGCAGCAATTAAAGCTGCTAAAGTAGCAGGTTATACTAGTTGTGGAACAGTAGAATTTTTAGTAGATAGTGACAAGAATTTTTACTTTATGGAAATGAATACAAGAATTCAAGTAGAACATCCTATAACAGAAATGAGAACAGGAATTGACTTAGTAAAAAAACAAATAAAAATAGCAGGTGGAGAAAAATTAGATATAGCACAAAGAGATGTTAAATTTAATGGCCATTCAATAGAATGCAGAATAAATGCTGAAAATCCTAGCAAAAAATTTATGCCATGTCCAGGAACAATACATGGATTAAATCTACCAGGAGGAAATGGTATAAGAATAGATACAGCAATTTATGATGGTTATACAATACCACCAACATATGATTCAATGATAGCAAAAATAATAGTTCATGGAAAAAATAGAAATGAAGCAGTTGCAAAAATGAAAAGAGCTTTAGAAGAATTAGTAGTTGAAGGTATTGAAACTAATAGAGATTTTTTATTTGATATTATTACAAACGCTGATTTTATAAGAGGTACATTTGATACTTCATTTATTGAAAAACATTTTAACCAAAATTAATATTATATAAAATTTTATTTACAAAAAAGAGGTTATAAGTATGATAGTTGATAAGATAAAAAAAAGAAAGATCCCAGATAAAAAAAGAAAAGTAAATATAGATATACCTGTTGGAAAATGGGCAAAATGTGATAAATGTAAAGAAATTATTTATAAAGAAGATTTGAGAAAAAACTTTAGTATTTGTCCTAATTGTGGACATTATTTTAGAATGCATATAAATAAAAGATTAGAATTGATTTTAGATAAAGATACATATAAAAGATTTGATTTAGACATAGAAACAAATAATCCACTAGAATTAGAAGACTATCCTAAAAAATTAAAATCATTAAGAGAAAAGACAAGAATAAAAGAAGCAGTAGCATGTGGAACTGGAAAAATAAAAGGAGAAGAAGTTGTAATATGTGTAATGGATAGTGGATTTTTAATGGGAAGCATGGGAATTGTAGTAGGTGAAAGAATAACATATTCAATAGAACAAGCAATAGAAAGAAAATTACCACTTATTATATTTTCTGTTTCAGGTGGTGCAAGAATGCAAGAAGGAATTATATCTTTAATGCAAATGGCAAAAACAACAGCTGCATTAACTAAGTTGGATGAAGCAGGTCTTTTATATATATCAGTATTAACAGATCCTACATATGGTGGAGTAACAGCATCATTTGCAAGTTTAGGAGATATAGTTTTAGCAGAGCCAGGTGCAATGATTGGTTTTGCAGGACAAAGAGTTATAGAACAAACAATAGGAGAATCTCTACCAGAAGGTTTTCAAACAGCTGAATTTTTATTAGAACATGGTTTTATAGATAAAATAGTTGAGAGAAAGAAATTAAAAGATACTATATATAAATTAATTGAGTTTCATAAAGGAGGCGAAAATTAATGGCAAAAGTAACAGCATGGGAAAGAGTTGAAAGAGCAAGAGATCCAAAAAGAAAAACTGCACTAGAATATATAGATAAAATTTTTGATGAATTTATAGAATTGCATGGAGATA
>CANQGV010000094.1 GCA_947623475.1 uncultured Clostridia bacterium
TTTTGTTGTTATATTTTCTCCCTCTTCTAGAATATTAGTTACAAAATCAAAATTAATTTTTTCTTGTTTTATTTCTATTTTTGAAGTATTTGTATTTAGTAATATAAATTTCAAATTCATCTCACATTCAAATTTTAAGTCTGTGCCATTTTTATTTTCTTTTTGTATTACAGGTATTGCTTCTACATCTAATATTTTTTTATTTTCCATTTCCTCTATTGATAATTTTTCTCTTATCTGATTTTTTTCTCTTATGACTTTTTTCATTGATACAGTATTTATTTTTTTCATATTCATTTCTATATTTTCATAAGGACTATATAAATCCTTAACTATAGTTACTTCTTTAGTTTCATATGCTATACAACTTATTTCTGTTTCTAACTCTACATATATAGAATGTTCTTCTACATTATTAGGTTTTATTATTAAATTTTGTATTTCATAATTAACATTACATGTACTATTCTCGGTTACATCTTGAATATCTATAAAACCTACAATTGGAACTTTACCTACAACTAATTTTATATTGTTATCTTCAGTTAAATATAATATTTTTACTTCTGCATCAGTTTTAGTTAATACTTTGTTATAACTTATTTTTACATCTTTGTTGACTAATGCTACATTAACTTTTAATATTTCTGCTAAACTATCTGATACATCAATTTTTATTGTTTCTTTTCCATTTATTTTAGTACTTCCTTTTCCTACTAAAGAATTAGTCTGTAAAGTTTCTTTTAAAATTTGTAAATTATTTTCTTCTTTTATATCTTCTATAAGTTCTATTTCTTCATTATTTGTCATTTGTATTTTTATTTCTAATGCTCCCTTTAGACTAATTTTTCTTTCATTTATTACTTTACATTCTATTGATGTTACTTTGACATCTAAACTTATATCAGCTTCTTTTACTGCTTGAGGAATTTCTAATATTTCAGAAAAATCTAAACTTGTATTTACTCCTCTTGTTTCATTTTCTTTTCCTTCACTTAGATACATCACATAAGTATTTATACTTCCATCTATTCTTATTTTTCCTTCCATTGCTTCCTTTTTATATATTGTTGGTACTCCACTTAAACTTATAGGATTTAATATATCTGGCTTTGCATCTGGTATTATCATATCTCCTTCTACAAAAATTATTTCTTTTCTTTCTACTATCTTTCTATTAATATTTATTTTTTTACTTGATGTTTCAATCACTTTCTCATACCTCCTTATGTTTCTTTATTCTATATTTATTAAGCTTGGCATTTTTTTATTCTAAAAAAATAAATTTTTCATCAAAAAAAAGAAGAAACTATAAATTTCTTCTTTTCTATATTTTATAAAATATCTTTTTTCTTTTTCTTAGTATCCATTAGTGGGGGTATCAAAGGACTATATGAGTTTCCATCAAAAATGTCTACTTCTACAGTTCTTGTTAATACATCTGTATAGCTGTATGTTACATTGCTGTTATTTTCATCAAACTTTACTATGAATAAGTTTGGATATGCTTTTTCTAATGTAGCTTCTTTTTCAAAGGATCTACTTCTTCCAAGAGAACCTTTTACTATTATCTTTTGTCCTATTTTCTCTTTAATGTCTGTTTTTAAATTTGCAATGTCTGTTGCACAAATCATGCTATCACCTACTCCCTTAATATGGCTTCATTATAGCATTTTTAGCATAAAAAGTCAAAAAAAGTATTTTCTTAGCGTAAGGATATTTTCCCTATTTTTCAAGCTTTTTAGCAATTGTTTGGCTTAATGTTACATTTATATTACAATTATATTACAATCATGTAACATTTTATTGTTTTCTTTTTCCCTGTACTCCAATACCACTTATTCCTTTACTACCATTTTTTAATTTATCTTCTATATCTCTAATAGTAATAAATTTATTATCATTTGTATTTGCTATTATACTAGCTACAACTAAAGGCTCTTTGAAATCTATTAAAATTCTTCCTGGTGAAGATGCAAAATTTGCTCCTGATTTTATTATTTCTTCATAATAACTTTGACATGCTCCTGCAAATATAGCCAATTCTTTTCCTACTTTATGGCTTCTTGCTATTTTCACAGTTTCGATAAAATATTTTGAATTTTGATAATTATTTATATCATAATAACTTTTATTTTTTTTTAATATTTTATCATGACCGAGTGATTACTAATATATCTGGTTTATATATTGAAATTAAATTATAGACTATTTGAGGTTGTTTATATTCTGGTATATTTTTTACAATAACATTTAAGCCCATTCTTTTATAGTATTTGTATGACTTATAGCTATATTTCTTATCTCCATCTAAATGTAGAATTTTCCCTAATTGTTGTTTAGTTTCCACATTTCATCACCTCAAAATTGAGCTATAATATAATATGTCAATTTTTGGTGTTTTGTGAATTGTATTCTATTCATATATAACTATCTTGTACAAATTTTCAGCAAAGTTTCATACATAAAAAAAATAACCCAGCTCTAGAAACTGGATTATTTTAGCGCTATATTAAATTATAATTCTCTGTCCTGGGAATATCAAATTTCTATTTTCTATTCCATTCTTACGTACTAATTCGTCTACCGTTACCCCAAACATTCTTGATATTGCAAAAAGTGTATCCCCACTTTTTACTATGTATACTTTTTCATTATTATCATTCGTTTCCTCTGGTATTATTGTTGCATTGCATACCCTTATTTTTTCTTTAGGAAATATTAAATTCGCATTCGTAATTTTATTTGCAGTTACTATTTCTTGAACTGTTGTTCCATATCTTTGAGCTATTTCACTCAATGTATCTCCACTTTTTATTGTATATATAATACAACCCGTGTCTCCTGTTTGTTGTCCTGGTACATTTGTATTAGTTGGTATTCTAAATATTTGTCCTGGGAATATTAAGTTAGGATTACTTATTCCATTTATACTTGCAATTTCCTGTACTGTTGTTCCATATCTTTGAGCTATTTCACTTAAAGTATTACCACTTTGTACTGTATATGTAATTGTTTGAGTATTTGTTGGTGGTAGTACATTGTCATTATTAGTATTTGGAATTTCAGATATCTCCCCTATAAATATATCTTGCGTAAAAAGATTTCTATCTACATATCCTCTAATTCCTGATATTTCTCCCATATCCGAATATTGTATTCCTATCCAGTTACTCCAACTGGTCTCTACATTAGTTAAACTATTATAATTTCCATAGTATGCTAACCATAACTGATAATTATCAGCTATATTTCTATTAAAAGTACTTTGAGCATTTGATAAGTCACTATAAACAATTACCGGTTTATTAGTTATATTTTGTAATGTTTCTAGAAAAACTCTTGCTATTTCATTTATTCCTTCTCTTCCTACTCCTCTAAAAGTTTCATAATCCATGACCAATTTACAATCAGGTGTTTTTCCAGCTATTACTGAAGCAAAAAATCTTGCTTCTGCCTCTGCTCCTTGTGTTGTTGTTGCTGTTAAATAATGATAAAATCCTACTTTTAATCCGTTTGCTTTTGCATTTTCATAATTGATTTCAAAAAATGGATCTTTATATGTTGTTCCTTGACTTGCTTTTATATATACAACTTCAATTCCGGCATTAGCTACTTGTTGATAGTCTATGTACCCTTGCCAATTACTTACATCTATTCCTTGATATCTTGGCTCAGAAATAGGTGTTATTGCATATGTCTTAGATGTATTTATTAAGATTGCCACTATTATTCCTGTTAATATGTAGCAAACTTTTTTTATATTTTTACTCACACTAATATGAACCCCCTTTCTTATTATTTCATATATAGTATTCTTAAAATGTTAAAAAGGTGTTTTATTTTTATTTAAAACTATCTTAATGTAAAGTTCTAATATAACTTTTGAACGAATACAATTAAACAAAACTAAATGTATTCAAAATGGGGGCTGTCTTTATGAGAGGAGTATCAATAGAAGAACGTGCAACAACTCTTGCACATTATATTATAGATTCAAAAGATACAGTCAGAGGAGCTGCAAAGAAGTTCCGGGATTAGTAAAAGCACAGTACATAAAGATGTTTCAGAACGATTGAAAAAAATAAATCCAGCTTTAGCAAATGACGTAAGAGTTATCTTAGATAAAAATAAAGCTGAAAGACATATTAGAGGAGGGATGGCAACAAAATTAAAATATAGTCACTTAAATAAGAAAACTAAAAAGAGATAATAAAATTATCTCTTTAATGATTTTCTTTATTTATATATCTATAAATATCTCCCCAATTGTTAACTTCTTTTATATATTTATTTTCTTGTAATTTTTTTAAATTTGTATCTCTAAAATATAAAGTTCTTATATTTTCATTTGCTAGTTTTTCTATAATTCTCCAATCATCATCAATCATAATATCTATTTTTTCTTTTTTACAAATGTCTAATTTATTTTGGCAATTCCAATAATATTTATCAAATTCAATATTATTTTCGTTTATTACTCTTAAAGCATCATCTTTCATTTCTTTTACAAGTCCACCTCTAGCAGTAATAACTATAAATTCATGTTTTGTTTGTTTTCTTAATAAGTCATATACTCCTAAAAATCCTGACATCAAATTACTTTCTTTAGATATTTTCATAAAGTATTTTTTTATAAATTCTTTTTCTTGATTTTCTGTCCAATTATACCTAGATTGAAACTTTGGCTCTTCTCTATCTACTAAGTTATTTCCTTTAAGTGTATTGATATCAAATATTTCTTCATAAGTTCTAAATGTTGTTTCACTATCTATAACCACTCCATCTAAATCTATTCCTATTTTCATCTTACATATCTCCTATATTTATCTTCTTACTCAACTTTATTATTTAATTTATCTTCTATATGTTTTATATCTTCAAACAATATAACGCAAAATCCAATTTGTCTTGCCTTTTCTATATTCTTTTTAGTATCATCTATAAATAAACTTTCATTTACATTT
>CANQGV010000095.1 GCA_947623475.1 uncultured Clostridia bacterium
TTACCATATTGATAAGTATATTTATGTCCATCATATTCTACTCTTACTTGATAAATATCATTTTCTACACTTACATCTGGTTGCTCTCTATAATATAAACCTAAGTTTACATTTTCGATTCTATCTTTGTCTATAGTATAGTTTTCAAATTCTTTAAATCCTGCTTCTTTTGTAGTTGCTGTCATTTGATATTTTTCTTGTGTAGTTTTGTTTGTTTTATAATAACAGTTTTCAGCAAATCCTGTATCTTCCTCATTTTCACGTACTTGATCATATTCTATTTTAGGAATTTTAGAAACTGTATATTGTCCATCACCAATTGGCTCTGATGTTATTTCATCGCAAGTTAAATCTCCTGAAACATTTCCTTCATAACGTGTTTTTGACTTATATTCTTCTGTATGTTCATCTGGTGGTCTCCAATACTTAATATCTCCTTTATCAGATAAACTTGTTACCCCATTGTTTGCTCTAATATTTGTATATGGATTATTTATTAAGTTATTTCTGTTTTCAGCATTTTCTGCTGCTTTTGAGCCTAAGGCTTCCTCTAAGTGTACATCTACATTTTGATATACAATTCCGTTATATGTAAATTCTATATATGCTCGTTTTAATCTGTCGAATTCACCTTTAAGTTCGTCTACCCCTACTCTTATTCTATATTTACCATCTCCTGTTACTACTCCTTTTGCAATTTCTTCTCCATCTACTTTTAGACTTACTTCTATTGGATGTAATAACTCTTCTGATCCTTCATCAAATAAAGCATTCCACTCTGGAGATTTTTTATGTCCTAAATCTTCCCATATAAGTCCTTCTATGTCCATTCTTTTTCTTTCGTTTTCCATTTTATTTTCGCCATGGTAATTTATTCCTTCTTCTATTCTATCTTTTCCTTCATCATCTTTTAAGTTAAAGTATGGGTTTGATCCTACACTAATTTCCATCATGTCTACAATTCCTTTTTTATCGTCTATACATGTACTTAATGGTTTGAAATCTACATAACCATCTTCATCACTTACTAATCCTCTTGCATTTGCTTCTTCTATACAGTCATGTCTTCTTGAATGATATCTATTTGCTTTCATTACAGCAGTATTATATCTTGCTCTTTCTTCATTAAATATTCTTGCATGATCAGCTGATTGTCCATGCATACATCTAAATCCAACATTAGGTTGATAAACTATAGTATCATATAGTTCACATTGTATATATTGATCTTTAGCTGTATCTATTCCTTGATATGTTTCTGGGAAATTAGCTTTATTTATTTCGTCACCATATTCTTCATCTATTTTATGTTCTATTAACTTGAATTCAAATCCTTTTAATGGTACATCTGTACCTTTGATTACTTTTCTAAAAGTACCTTCTGCTACTTGTTTGTTGTTAAATTCAAGTTTTCCTCCATTATCTTCAGGTATAGAAATTGTTAGTGTGTTTTCATCTGATAATTCATAGCCAATTGGTGGATCAATTTCCTCTACCTCATAATGTCCTTCTTTTAATCCTTTAAGGATTATTGGTTTTCCTTCTTCACTTATGAATTTTACAGTAGATTTATAAGTTTTTGTTGCTTCATTGTATGCTTCGTCATATGGAATATAATCTGCACCATTTATATAATATCTACCTGATTCAACATCATAACCATCTTCTGTTTGTATTTCTCTTTCTGCTTTTTGAGCTGCTAAATATTTTTTAGGAAGTTGTACATATTCTCTTGTGTCTGTGTTTCTTATTACAAATTGTGTTCCTCCTAATAATTCTCCCTCATGTTTTTTAGTTGTCTCTGTTACTCCTGCTTTTCCTGCATACATTTGGATATGTCCATGCCAAAGAGCTAAGTCTCCAGCTTTCATTTCTTCTAGAGGAATTTTTTCAAATCCTGGTGTTCTTTCTAGTAATTGTCCTACATCGGCTAGTGTTGGACACCATAAAGAAGGTAATCCTGATCCTACTTCTTTTAATACCCAATCTATATATGTTGAACAGTTTGTTTGTTTCCATCCTGCTGCAACAGCTTCTTCTACAGTAGCGTATGGAGAGTATCCCCATATCCATCCAGCATATTCAAAATGCTTATGTACTTCTTTAGCTTTTTCTACAAGTGTTTCTGGATCAACTGTTGTAACACGGTATACTCCATAAAGTGATCCCATTTCCTTTTCTTTTACAGCATTTGGAGTTGGGGCAGGTGTATTAATTGACCAATCTCCACCTGCATTAAACCATAAATCTGTACCTTCTGGAGTCCATGATTCTTGTACTTCATAACCATATTTTTCAATTGTTATTTCATACTCTGTTCCTGCTCTGGCTTTATCAATAAAGTCATATTGTGTTCCATAATCATTAGGTATTGAAAATGTTTTTTTGTTATCTTCTGATAATTCATATCCATCTGGTGGAATTATCTCTTCTATTTCATAGTTTCCTTCTTTTAATCCTTTAAGAGCTATTGATTTTTCTCTTTCACTTGTAAATTGTACTTCTTCGTCATATACTCCATTTGTTTTATCATATGCAAGTTCTTCTGGATAATAATCATGCTCTCCTATTGTATATGTTCCAGTTTCTGAGTTATAAGAATTTGTATCTACTCCAGGATTTTGTAAACTTTCATCTGGAATTTTAACATATTCTTTTTGTTTTCCATCTTTTGAAATGTATCTTATTACAAATTTTGCTCCTTTTAATACTCCATATTCTTTGTCTGCTTCTCCTTCATTACTATCACTAGCTGCATATTTGTTTATTTTTATTATTTGCATCTGTTTATTGTAGAAGTTTCTTATTCCACTGTCTTCTCCTAATGGAATATTTACGCTTTGTGTTCCTTTGTCTTCTTCTGTTTTTACTGGTAATTCATAATCTTCAGGAGCAACAATTTCTTCGATTTCATATTCTCCTTCTTTTAGTCCTTTAATAATAGCTGATTTTCCAGATTCTGTTTCAAATAATACCATTTCATTATCTGTTGAATCTGTAAGTTGATTATCATCTAATGTATATACTCCTAATTTAGGATCATAACCGAATTCTCCTGTAGATATATCTTTTCCTTCGTATTTAGCTTTTATATAAGCTTCTGGAAGTTTTACATATTTTTCTTCTTTTTTGTTATATATTCTAAATTTAGCTCCACCTAATTTTTCTGTACCTTTGACACCTTTACTGTCTATTCCATATTTTCTTATTCTTATACTATGTTGTTTAACTTCCTCAGATTCTTTTTCCCATTCTTTATCTTCGTCTATTTTATTTTGCTCTTCTTCATTTTCATTATCTTCTTTGTTTTCATCTTCTTTATCTTTATTTTCGTCTTCCTTCTTTTGCTCTTCTTCGGCTTTTTTTGCATCTTCTAATGTTCTATTTATAAAATCGTAATGACTTCCTAAGTTGTCTGGTATTTTTACTGTCATTTGATTTTCATTGTCTGGGTCACCATTTTTAGATATTTCATATCCTTCTGGTGCTCCTACTTCTTCTATTATATAAGTTCCTTCTTTTGCTTCTAAGCCTTTAATAACAACTGATTTGTCTTTTTCTGATGTGAATATTATATCTTCATTTGATAGTATGTCTTTTTTGTTTATTTTACTTTGTTTAATATAGTCATCTTTATCTACTTCATATTCACCTGTTTCAGAATTGTAGTTGTCTTTACTCATTACATATTGTTTTTTGTCTTTGTTAAATACTGTATATTTAGCTCCACCTAATAATCCTTTTGATGTATCTGCTTCATGGATTTCTCCATTTTTAGCTTCATATTTGTTTATTGTTATTACTTGTCTATGAGTATTATAAAATGTTCTTACTGCTGTATCTTCTGCTGCTTTTGGAATACTAAATGTTGCTTTTGTATTTTCAGATAATTCATATCCATCAGGTGCTTTTACTTCTTCTATTTCATATTCACCCTCTGGTAATCCCTCGATAATTAATGGTAAACCTGGTTTAGTTTTAAACCTTACTACGTCACTATTTTTTGAGGTTTCAGGTTGCATGTGACTATATGTATATACTCCTGTTTCAGGATTATATCCATATTCTCCTGATTCATAATCTTTTCCTTCTGTTCTTGCTTTTAGATACTCTCTTGGAAGTTGAACATATTGTCTTGTTTTCTTTTCAAAAATTCTAAATTCAGCTCCACCTAATAAGTCTGTATCTCTATTTCCATTGTTGTCTTTTCCATATTTTCTAATTTCTATACTATTTGGTCTTTCGTTTACATTACATTCATTTATAAAGTCATAATGGCTACCTAAATCGTCTGGTACTTTTACTGACATTTGTTTTTTATTGTTTTCATTTCCATTTTCAGATAATCCATAACCTTCAGGTGCTTTTACTTCTTCTACTATGTAATTTCCTTCTTCTTTTTCTAGTCCATTTAATATTATTCCTTTACCTTTTTCAGATGTGAATAATATATCTTTATTTGATAAGATGTCATCTTTATTAGCTTTTGATTCTTCAATAAAGTCATCTTCTTCTAATTCATATTTTCCTGTTTTGTTATTATAATTATCTGCACTCTTTACATATTTCTTTGTATCTGTATTGTATATTGTAAATACAGCTCCACCTAATAATCCTTTTGATGTATCTGCTTCATGTGCATTTCCATTTTTAGCTGCGTATTTATTTATTGTTATTGCTTTTGCATCACGTTTGTTGTAGAAGTTTCTTACTGCTGTATCTCCTTGTTTCATTGGAATACTAAATGTTGCTTTTGTATTTTCAGATAATTCATATCCATCAGGTGCTTTCATTTGCTCTATTTCATATTCACCTGCTTGTAAACCTTTAAGTATTATTGGTTTTCCGTCTCTTGTTTCGAAGTTAATTACTTTATCAGTTGTTGATCTTCCTGGTTGATAATAGTCTAATGTATATGTTCCTGTTTCAGGATCATATCCTTCTTTTCCATCTGAATTCAA
>CANQGV010000096.1 GCA_947623475.1 uncultured Clostridia bacterium
TAACGCATTTTTTTCAAATTCTGTTGCTGTATTATTTTTTACTTTTTTATAAATTGAATCCATTACATATTTATCAAGAGCATCCAAATAATTTTCGTATGCTGATAGATATCTTTTTTCTAATTCTTCTTTATCATCATATTCTTCATCATATTCTTTATAACGTAAAAATGCTTTTGTCAAAGAATTTCTTCTTATTGAAATTAACATACTGTTAATTCCTATTTTAGTAGGCGTTAATAACTTTGTTAACGTTGTTGTTATTTTGTTAAAAAAGTTTCTGTCTGCTCCAGTGATTCTAAGACTTCTTTCTTCCATTCATCTCATCCTTCCGTTTTAAATTTTTTCATTTGTTCCTATTTTTTCAAGAACTTCAAATGTTACAAAAATTTCAACACTGTCCTCTTTTTCATAAGCATTTACGTTTTTATTTACAATAGATTTTTTATCCTCTATTTGTTCTTCCAACTCTCCTTGTAACTCCTGTACTCCTATATTTTTTGCTTCTTCTGGAGTATACGTTTTTTCAACTTCCTTTAATTCTTTATTGTTTTTTTCTATTATTGAAATCGGTAAATAAAAATCTGAAAATATTTGAAATTTTTTCTCTGTTATCATTGTATCATAAATTTTAAATTTTGAAACCCCTTTACCCAAATTTATTTCAAAATTATTAATTTTTATTCCATATTTCTTTTCTTCATTTCCTGTTTTTTCCTTTTCTTTAGAGTTATATTTTATTGTTTTACTTTTTGTATACCATATTTTTGCTTCTACTTCTCCTTCTGCATGAACATATCTAACTCCTGTATATTTTCCTTCCATCCATCCTCCAATTAATACTGTTCCATTTGTTACAGTATCTCCAACTTTTACTTGTGCTGTTCCTTTTTGTGCATTTATTTTTGTTATTATACCTTCTTTATCAGATACTATATTGCAATATTCGTTTTGGTCAATTATTTTTGGCTTTTCAGTTGCTTTAACAATTTTTACTATTGCATTTGTTCCTTTTATTTCTATTCCCAACCATGCAATGTCTTCTCTTTTTAATCTTATTTTATTTATAATTTCTTTTGTGTCTATTTTCGATTTTAACTTTCCTATTTTTAGTCCAACATCACTAAGATCTTGTTCAATGTTTTCTATTTTGTTTCCTTCTTCTTGTCTTACTTCTATATTCCATATAAATTTTGAACTTGCTGCAATTAAAATAATAATTATAATTAAGGAAATTGCAAACATTTTTCTTTTTTTATATCTATTAAGTATAAATGGTAAACCTTTTTTGCTTTTTATTTTTACTTTACATTTTACTTTTTTTGCAAGTTTTATTACTTCTTTTAATTTTTTTATTTCTATATTTAATAATACATTTGATTGTTTTCCTTTTTTTACATTCCATGTTAATATATGATTATTATTACATAAATTAATAAATCTTTCTATATAATAACCTGTTACTTCTATTCTTAAATTTCCAATCAAATAACTAAAAAGTATTTTAAAAAACAATTTGCATCTTCCTATTCTATTCTTTCAATATCAAAACTTTCAATTTTGCCGTCTATTTTTATGTCATCTTCTGACATGTTTTCTAACTTTAAGTCAAATCCATTTACATTTACAATTCCCAAATATGTATTTATCCTCACATAGAAATCTTCATATTCTAAAATCCCTTTAAAATTTTCTATAATCATTTCATCAAATCCAGTAATAATTATTTTAGGCACATTGCTATATACCTCTTGAGGAATTTCTAATATTTTATTTATTCTATTTTTTCTGCTGTTTTTCATTTAAACTATCTCTCCTATTTTTCAAATTCATTCAGACTTTTTATTTCATATCCTTTTTCTTTGATTTGTTTTATTACATCTCCTAAAATTTCTTTATTTGTCCTAGATGTTGCATGTAATAACATTATTTCTCCATTGTGTAAGTTTTCTATAATTTTCTTTTTCCCTTCTTCTTGACTTGGTTGATTTTTTTCATCCCAGTCAGCATATGCAAAAGACCACATTACAGTTTGATAATTTAAAGAATTTGTTAGTGCTAAACTTTTTTGACTGTATTCTCCTTTTGGTGGTCTTATGTATTTCATTTCATAATTAAATTTTTCTTTTACTACATCATGTAATTTAGTAACTTCTTCTTTTAAGGTTGCTTCATCTAAACTTGGCATACTTTTATGATTTACTGTGTGGTTTCCTACTATGTTTCCATTATCAATCATTTTTTGAATTAAATCTTCTGCTGTATTTACATAGTGTGCTGTTATGAAAAAAGTTGCTGTTACATCATTTTCTTTTAAAGTATTTAAAATGCTGTCAGTATATCCTGCTTCATATCCTAAATCAAATGTTAAATAAATAATTTTTTTGTCTTTGTTTCCTAAATATAGTCCGTTATTTTCTTCCATTAATTTTTTATTTACACTTCCTACATCTGGCTGCTTGTTATTTTCTTCTCTTTTTATTCCCCATTCTATTTTATTTGTTTTTAAATTTTCTGCATTGGTAGATATTGTTTTTTCTTCATCATAAGATATTGCTACCCACGTAACTGCTATAGCAATTATTAATAATATAAATATTTTTAAAAGCATCTTTTTCTTTTTTTTCATTTTATATTCTCCTCCCAATATATTTATATTATTTTTTTTGTTTTTTATTCTTTTTTATTTATTTTCTTTTTTGTTATTTTTTAAACTTTCATCATTTATTTTTCGACTTTTTTCAACTTTTTATTGTTGTAACCCTTTTATATCAAGGATTACAGTTTTTGACATTTTATTGAGTTTACTCTTGACAATATTAACTTTTTAGATTATATTCTTATTTGTTGCTGGAAAAAAAAGGAAATTTTTTTATTTTGTCGAATACAATCTTATTTTAAAGGAGCGTTTAAAATGTTAAACTTTGTTCTATGTGATGACAATTCAAATATACTAACAACATTATCTAAAATGTTGGAAAATATTTTTGCAGAGAAAAACTATGATGCTAAAATAAATTTTACTTCTACTAAAGCTCAAGAAATTGTAGATTATGCAGATAGTAATAAAATTGATGTTTTACTGTTAGATATAAATTTAAATTCTGGCATGTCGGGTTTAGATATAGCAAATGAAGTTAGAAAGAAAAATAAAAATATTTATATTATATTTTTAACTGCTCACTTAGAGTATGCAATGGTTGCATATAAATACAAAACTTTTGATTTTTTAGCAAAACCTGTTACTTTTCCAAGATTAGAAGAAACTATTTCTCGTCTTTTTGAAGATATTCATGGTTTGCCGAAAACATATATTAAAATAGATAATAAAAATACTGTTATTAGTGAGAACTCAATTGAATATATTAAAAGAGATGGAATGAAGTTGGTTTTTCATTCTAAAAACAAAGATTATGAAGCTTACAGTTCTTTTAATAAGATTCAAAATAATTTACCAGACAATTTTGTCAGATGTCACAAATCTTTTATTGCAAATATTAACTTAATTAAAGATGTTGACCCTGTTGTTAATAAAATTTGTTTTTCAAATGATTCTTATTGTGATATTGGACCTAAATATAAAAAGGAGTTTATGGAGGTTTTAAGTGAATATGGAAATATTAAGTAATTCTTGGGTAGATATGTCTATTCTTATTTTTTTGAGCTATTGTAGCACAATATATAGTTTTATAAAGTTGAAAAGAACTAAAAAGAAACTAGAAAATTCTGAAAAATATAATCATACTTTAGAAGTTTTAAATGATGATATTCGTTGTTTTAGACATGATTTTAACAACATGGTTACAACTATTGGTGGATATGTTACTTCAGAGGATATGGTTGGATTAAAAAAATATTATACAAATCTAGAATGTGATTGCAAACATTTAAATAATTTATCAGTTCTAAGTCCTAAATTAATTAATGATCCTGGAATATATAATTTACTTACAAAAAAATATTTAAAAGCTGAACAATCAGGAATAAAACTTTCTATTGAAGCATTTTTAGATTTTAATAAATTGCAAATGAATATTTACTCTTTTACTAGAATCTTAGGAATATTTTTAGATAATGCTATCGAAGCAGCTAGTAAAACTGATAAGAAAATTATTAATATTTATTTTAGAGATGATAAACATAATAATAGACAATTAGCTATTATTGAAAATAGTTACTCTGATAAAAATATAGATATTGAAGAAATTTTTAAGAAAAATAAAACTTATAAAGAAAATCATTCTGGACTTGGTTTGTTTGAAGTTAGAAAACTTCTTAAAAAGAATAACAACTTAAATTTATATACTTGCAAAGATAACAATTTTTTCAAACAACAATTAGAAATATATTATCCAAAAAGTTGATTTAAAAGAAATCTTTTAAATCAACTTTTTTTATTATTATATTGTAGAAATTCCCAAAGTTATTTCTTCTAGTACATCTAATAATACTTTTACTGTATCTAGTGCTGTAAATATTGGAATATTATTTTGAGCAGCACAACTTCTAATCATTTCTCCATCAGTTTCTTGATCTATTGAATCTAAATCTCTAGTATTTATTACATAACTTACATAACCTTTTCTTATTGATTCTAGAATTTCTTCACTACCTTCACTTATTTTTTTCTTTATTCTTGTTCTAATTCCATGTTTTTTCAAGAACTCAGCTGTTCCTTTAGTTGCCTCAATATTGAATCCCAGATCATAAAATCTTCTTATTAAAGGTAGTGCACTTTCTTTATCTTTATCTGCTATTGTTAAAAATATTGTTCCATAATTTGCTAAATGCATTCCTGAAGATTGAAGTGCTTTATATAATGCTCTTGTTAGTTTTTTGTCATATCCAATTGCTTCTCCTGTTGATTTCATTTCTGGAGATAAATATGCATCTAATCCATTTAGTTTTGAAAATGAGAATGCTGG
>CANQGV010000097.1 GCA_947623475.1 uncultured Clostridia bacterium
ACCCTGAAGAAATAATAAAAGAAAAAGGTTGGATACAAATATCTGATGAAAGTGCAATAAAAGAAGTAGTAATGAAAGTATTAGAAGCTAATCAAAAATCTGTAGAAGATTATAAAGCAGGAAAGGACAAAGCATTAGGATTTTTAGTAGGACAAGCAATGAAAGAAACAAGAGGACAAGCAAACCCACAAATGCTTAATAAAATGTTTAAAGAAGAATTAAATAAATAAAAAATAAAGAAGCAAATTATATTATTTGCTTCTTTATTTTATCTGCTGCAAATGCACAGACAATAAATTCAATTGAAAAGATAATACTACATCTAAAAAGAGTAAATCCTATTTCAGACATTAAAGAATTAACAGTTATAAATCTAAAAACAAAAAGTATTAAAATAGAAATAATGCAAAGTATAAAGCAAAAATATAATCCTCTTTTTAGGATATGTAAAGCTGTTTTATCTAAATTTTTTAAACTATTTTTTATAAGAGAAATCAATTTATTTAACATGTAAATCCCTCACTATCATTTGTATAAGTATATATTAATAATAACATGGCAAAACTTCAAAAACAATGGAAATTATAGGCAAAAAAAAGAGTACCTTTTGGTACTCGTAATAAAAATCATGCGCATAATTTTCATTAACCTTTAAGATTACTTCATAGCTGCATTTAATTTTTTAGATAAAGCTGATTTTTTTCTAGCTGCTGTATTTTTTACTATAACACCTTTACTGCAAGCTTGATCAATCTTTTTTGTAGCTTCTGAGAATAGAGCTTTTGCTTCATCCATTTTTTTATCTTCAACAGCTTGTTCAAACTTCTTAATTGTTGTTTTATATGCTGATTTAATCATGTTATTTCTTAAAGTTTTCTTTTCAATTATTTTAACTCTTTTCTTAGCTGATTTAATATTTGGCATTTACTTATTTGCACCTCCTTATGTATATAATAAATCTAACATATGCTATTTTAACATATTTCTAAAGATTTTGCAAGTAAATAAAGAAAAATATGTATTTTAAATGAAAAACATTGTAAAAAACTCTAAATTATGATATATTGAGGAAAATAAAGATTGGAGTGATACATATGATAGCAATAGGTAGCGACCACGGAGGCTACAAATTAAAAGAAGAAATAAAAAGATATTTAGAAGAAAAAGATATAGAATCTAAAGACTATGGATGCTATGAAGGTGAAGTAACAGACTACCCAGATATAGCTGAAAAAGTAGCAGAATCAATACAAAGTAAAAAATGCGAAAAAGGAATTTTAATATGTCGTTCAGGTGTAGGAATGGACATAGTAGCAAATAAATTTAAAAGTATAAGATGTGCTAATTGTGATACAGAAGAAAAAGCAAAGTTCTCAAGAGCACATAATGATTCAAATGTATTAGCATTAGGTGCTGATTATTTGTCAGTAAATGAAGCTATATGTATTTTAAGAATATGGCTAGGTACTGAATTTGAAGGAGGAAGACATCAAGAAAGAGTAGATTTAATAAAAGAAATAGAAGATAAAAATATGAAATAAAAGTAGTCGGAGGTATTATATATGTGGGGAAATATAGCAATAGCTTTCCTACTTGCTTTTATTGTGGCCTTTATGGCAACGCCATACACAATGAAAATAGCCGAAAAAGTAGGGGCAGTAGATATACCTAAAGACAAAAGACGAATGCATAAAAAAGCAATGCCGAGATTTGGAGGACCTGCAGTAATATTAGGTTTTTTCGTATCAGTTATATATTTAATTGTAGTAATGAGTATAGAAGGAACTATAAATTTATTCAATACAGATGAATATGGAATGAAATTACTAGGATTATTCCTTGGAA
The DNA here is from genome assembly GCA_947623475.1 of uncultured Clostridia bacterium. Classification (GTDB taxonomy): domain Bacteria; phylum Bacillota; class Clostridia; order TANB77; family CAG-508; genus CAG-269. The sequence continues at coordinate 1,846 of CANQGV010000097.1, forward strand.
TCATTGTTTTATCAATAACATGCGTAATAGATGATATAAAACAAGTAAAGCCAATAGTAAAATTAGCAGGACAACTTTTAGCTGCAATAGTTGCAGTATCATTTGGAATAAGAATAGATGATATAACATTAAGAAATGTATCTATGGAACTAGGAGAAGTTGTACAAGTTATTATAACAGTAGCATGGATTGTAGGAGTAACAAATGCTATAAATTTAATTGATGGTTTAGATGGACTATCATCAGGAATAACAGCAATATCTTCAATATCACTATTGATAATATTTATTTTAAATGGATCACCAGCAATAGCAGTTATACTAATAGCAGCACTTACAGGAGCATTAGTAGGATTTTTACCATTTAATTTTGCACCTGCAAAAACATTTATAGGTGATACAGGCTCAAACTTTTTAGGATTTGCAACATCCATTATAGCAATATTAGGAGTCGCCAAAACCTATACAGCAGTAGTAATAGTATTACCAGTAATTGTTTTAGGATTACCAATTTTTGATACTTTATGGGCAATTTTTAGAAGATTGAAAAAAGGAAAATCTATAAAGGCAGTATTTAAAGCAGATAAAGGACATTTGCATCATAGAATAGTAAAATTAGGATTTAGTCAAAAACAAGCTGTGTTAATTTTATATGGAATTAGCGCTTCATTTGGATTATTTGCAATAATATTGTTAGATAGTGGTATATGGAAAGCAATTTCATTTTTATTAATGGTAATAGTTGCAATTTCTCTAGGATATAAAAACTTTATAAGAGAAAAAGGAGCAAACCAGAGATTTGAATGTATAGAATGTAAATATATATATAATCCAAAGTTTGGAAATGAAAAAGCTGGAATAAAACCAGGAACAGCTTTTGAGGACTTACCAGAAGATTGGGTATGCCCAGTATGTGGAGAAGGAAAAGACATGTTTGAAATGCATGATGAATAAATTAAAGAAAGAAGGAATAAAGATGAATAAAGAAATATTAATATTTGGACACAAAAATCCAGACACAGACACAATATGTTCAGCAATAGTTAAACAAATTTTAAATGAAAAAAGTGGAAAAGATACATGCAAAGCAGTAAGATTAGGAAATGTAAATAAAGAAACACAATATGTATTAGATTATGTAGAAATTGAAGCACCAGAGTTATTAGAACATGTAGATGAAGGACAAGAAGTAATTTTAGTAGATCATAACGAATTTAATCAAAGTGTTGATGGAATCGATAATGCAAAAGTTTTAGAAGTAATTGATCATCACAGAATATCTAATTTTGAAACAGCAGAGCCTTTATATTATACAGCAAAACCATATGGATGTACATCAACAATCTTATATGGAGAATTCAAAGAAAAAGATATTCCAATAGATAAAAAAGAAGCAACATTGATGGCAAGTGCAATAATATCAGATACTTTATTATTAAAATCTCCAACAACTACAGAATATGATAAAAAAGCTTTAGAAAATTTATCTAATATTGCAGGAATAGATTTAGAAAAATATGGGTTAGATATGTTAAAAGCAGGAACAGATTTAGATGATTTTTCAGAAGAAGAATTATTAAATCTAGATGCCAAAAAATTTGAAAAAGATGGAGTTACATGTGTTATAGCACAAGTAAATACAGTAAGTATACCAGAAGTTCTAAAAAGAGAAGAAAAATTAAAAGAAGCTATGCAAGATGAAATAAAAAATGAAAATTTAGATGTTTGTATATTAGCAATAACAGATATTTTAAATAGTGACTCAGAATTAATTGTATTAGGAGAAAGAACAGATGTAATTGAGAAATCACATCATTTAGAGGATGATAAAGTGTTCTTAAAAGGCGTTGTTTCAAGGAAAAAACAATTATTACCAATGGTAGAAAATAACATATAAAAACAAGCTGTAGCCCTTGCTACAGCTAACTTTTTGCGATTTTCACCAGCTAAATTTGACAAAAAAATGAAAATAATATATAATTACATCGTGTTGGGAAAAATTTCAAGAAAAGAAGGAGAAAAAAATGAAAAGTAAAATGAATATTAAGAGCATTTTATTCCTAGCAGTAATATCAATACTAAGTTTAATGTTCTTAAATATGAGTTTAGCTGCAAACATGGCAACGGTTTCAGTTGAGACTGCAAACCTTAGGGAAAGCGCTTCTTCAGATTCAGAAATTGTGGGACAGATGTCTCAAAACGAAGAAGTAGAAATTTTAGAAAATTCAGGGGAATGGTGCAAAGTAAAATATGATGGAACAGAAGGATATGTAAAGACAAGTTTACTAAACATGAAGAACTCAGAAGAAAACACAAACACAGCTACTGAAGAAAATACAGTTAATGAGGTTTCAAATGAAACAACAAATGAAGTAGCAAATCAAACAACTACTCAAGAAACAAAACCAGAAGAAACTGAAGATACAGATAATGGTTTAGGAAATTATTTTGTAACAGAAGATATAAAAATAAAACTAGTACCATTAATTAATGCAACAGACATGGTAGAAGTAAAAAAAGATCAAATAGTTAAAGCTGAAAGAATTATCAATGGATGGGCAAATGTAGAATCAGAAGATGGAAAAACAAGAGGATGGATAAGAGTAGAAAAATTAAAAACAGAAGCACAAAAAAGAGCTGATGATGAAGCAAAAGCAGCACAAGAAGCTGCAGAAGCAGAAGCAGCTGCAAAAGAAGCAGAATTAAATGCACCAGCAATAAAAACAAGCTATGTACAAATAGAATCAGTTAATTTAAGAAAAGAAACAAACACAACATCTGAAATATTAGGAAGATTACCTAAAAATACAGAAGTTGAAGTTATATCAGAAGAAGATGGTTGGAGTAAATGTAGAACAGCAGGACTAATAGGATTTGTTTCTACACAATACTTAAGTGATAAAAAGGTAGAAGAGCCTACTTCAAGAGCTTCTACAGAAATAAGAACTCCTGCATCAGGAAATGCATCTTCAGTAATTTCATTTGCACAAGGTCTTATAGGAAGCAAATATGTAAGTGGTG
>CANQGV010000098.1 GCA_947623475.1 uncultured Clostridia bacterium
TATCTATAAACTATAATGACGACCAGATTATTCTTAACACTATGCATTCTTTAGAAGCAAAAGACAAACAAGCTATTTCATATTTAATTGATTATATAGTAGAGTCTAAAACAAAGTAAAATGAAGAAAAGAAGTACCTATATTGAAGATACTTCTTTATTTTTAGGGTTTATTATTAGTTCAATGGCAGACAAAAAACCTTGATAAAATGCTTCTTGTTCTTGCTGATGGCACATTTCTATTACTGTATCTGTTATATTTTCTAAATCTTTTCTGTACTGTTGTCCAACTTGCTTTAAAAATAGTTCTGTTTCTTGTAAAAGCTTTCTCTCTACTTCTCTTACTTCTTTTGGTGGGTTATTATCTTCCATTATTTTTTCATACAAATTCTTTAAAATTTCCTCTCTTTTCATTGTATTTCCTCCTATATAAATATAATACGCGAACTTTTGTTCATTTCCTTTCTAATTTAATAAAATTTTATATTTTTCTATATTTTTTGTTATTAACTTAATGTGCTGAACAAAAAGTATTATTCCATATAGCATAAAAAATGCACTCCTTTATTTTGAGTGCATATTGTTTGCATATTGTTTGCATCTTATGTTTCTATTTTTATTCATTTTTATTGGTTTTCTTACAAACTTTAAAATCTGTTTAATTCTTTAATTATCAGTTGTTTCAGAACTTGTATGAATTTTCCAAATTCCTTTGTTTTTTATATCATATAAATGTTCAAAAAACAACCAAACAAATTACGTTGCATAATAAAAAAGCCTAAATTAATTTAATAATTTAGACTTTCATTAAATTTTACAAATAATCTTTTAAATCTTTCATGAAATTTTCTTCTAATTCAATAATATCATTTGCAAGGCTTTTTGTATTTTCCTCTGCACCTTGATATTCATTTAAATATCTTCCTACACTTTTTATTCCCATATTACATCCGTCCATCATCAATCCAGCTATTTTTTCATCAGAATTATCTATCATCATTTTCATTTTTGTTTGCATCCATGATTCTGTTTTTAACATTGGATTTGGCTCTTTTTCAGGATACCCTCTATCATTTAACTCTTTATGAACTATTTTACAAAGGTCTTTATGTTGCTTTTCATATCTTTCAAGCATTTGATTAAAGTCTCCTCCTTTTGCATCTTCAATTACATGAGAAATCCCATCAATTGCCATTTGCAAACCACTATTACACTCTTTTAACAATTTTACTGTATCGTCCATTTTATCTCTCCTTTCTTTTATATTATTTCCATTTTTTACTTTTTTATGTTAAAATACACTTATGAATTTAGAATATACCTTAAAAAAAGAAGATTTAAAATTAACTCTTAAAGAGATTTTAAAAAAGCAATTTAATATTTCTACAAGACTATATCAAAAACTACTTAGGCATCAAGCTATTACTATAAATGATGCTATTTTTTATGAAAAAGAATTATTACCTTTAAATATTAATGATTTTATAAAAATAGATTTAAACTATGAAGAAGATAATTCTAATATAATTTCTAAACAAGTTGACTTTGATATTGTTTTTGAAGATGAATGGTTACTTATAATAAATAAGCCTTCTGGAATACCTGTTCATCCATCAGCATTACATTATGAAGATAGTCTTTCAAATGGTATTCGTTATTATTTTGATTCTATTAACCTAAAGAAAAAAATTCGTCCTGTAAATAGAATTGATTTAAACACCTCTGGTCTAGTAGTTTTTGCAAAATGTGAATATATTCATTCAACTTTAAGTTTGCAAATGGAAAATAAACAATTTATAAAAAAATATCTAGCATTATTAGAAGGTTATTTACAAGAAAAAACTGGTACTATTGATTTACCTATTTCAAGAAAAGAAGGGAGTATTATAGAAAGATGCATATCTTCTAATAAAGGGCAAAAAAGCATTACACATTACAATGTTATAAATGAAAATAATAATTATTCTTTAGTTGAATGTACTCTTGAAACTGGTAGAACTCATCAAATTCGTGTCCATATGGCTTCAATTGGACATCCTGTATTAGGAGATAGTTTATATGGAAAAGAATCTAGCCTAATAAAAGGTCATGCATTACATAGTTATTATATAAGATTTATTCATCCTGTAACTCATGAAGAATTAGAATTCACTTGTGAGCCTGATTGGATTAATCTTTAAAAGCAAACATTGAATAACAATATCAATGTTTGCTCTTTTTATGAATTACTACAATATTTTTATTTAAATTTTGTCCAAAAATTTCATTATTTGTTCTGCTAATATTTCTTCTTTTCCATGATAACCATGATCTGCTCCATATATAAAATCTATATCTGCTTGTTTATTTTTTATAATATTTCTTACATTTTTAGAATATTGCTCAGCTTCTTGTAAAATTAATTCTTGAACACTTCCCCATCTCATAAATATTGGTATACTAATATTATTTAGAATTTCTAAGTTTTCATCTTCTATTATATTTATAAAATCAAAATCTTTATAATCTCTAGCATATTGTAAAAATGTTCCTGCACTAACAGGATGTATAAAGCTTTCTTTTGGCATTATTTCTGCTTGACTTCCTTCTTCTACTTTTTCTTCTGCTAATTTTACATAGCTTTCAAATTTATCTTTTAAGAAAAACTTTAATACTGATGGTATATCTACTAAAGATAATAAAATCATTCCCTTTATTGTTGACAATATTTGCAAATCATTTTCTTCTAATAATTTATTGTAAGTATATACTACTTTTGTACTTCCCAAACTATGTCCTTGTAAATATATTTCTTTATATCCTAATTCTAACATTTTTTTAATAGCTCCAAGTACATCATTATAACTTTCTAAAACATTTTCATAAGACATTCCACCTAAAGCTTTTATTTTTCTTCCATTGATTTTACCTCTGATATATTTTGCTAATTCTGATCCTCTATTATTGAAACAAAAATAATCTATATTGTTTCTATTAGCATATTTAGCAATAACATCATCTCTTTTTTTGAAACAATTACTTGTCATTCCATGTACTGCTATAATAATTTTATTTGTATTAGTCTCGTTCTTATATAATAAACCATTTAATTCAATTCCATCTGTTGCTAAAAAATCAACTTTTTCCATTTTTTATCATTCCTTTCACTTTAATTAATATATCATATTTATTTTTAAATGTACAATACTTTTTATTTTTTATATGTTATAATGTGTTTGGTGGTTAAATGAAAATTTTGTTTAAAAATAAGACCAAATATACAGAAGATCTTTATTATAAGTATTGTAAATTTCATGGTGATGCAACTTTTTATAGTTCAAATTTGTACACTATCGGCATTGTTATTCTTATAATATATTGTCTTTGTATACAAATAAAAGCTGGTAATTACAATATCGTTTTTCTTTTCTGTTGTATTTTTACTGCTTTTATTCTTTGGAGAATTTTCTACCCTGTATATTTGGGACGAAGAGAATTAAATAGTGATACAATAACAAAAGAAAAAGAATATACTTTTACATTTTATGATAAATATTTTACAATCGAAAATAATAAATCTATTACTGATTTTTATTATAATGATTTATTTAAAGTCAGAATTACTAAAGATTATTCCTATTTATATAGTCAAAGAAGATATGCTTTCATTTTAGATAATTCATGTTTTACTTATGGCTCATTTTCTAGTTTCAAAATATTTATGCGTAAAAAATGTAAATTTAAATATAAATATTATAAAAATTATAAAAATTGATATAAGCTATTTTACTAATTACATTATATTAGTTATAATATGTTTAATATTAATAAATACAAGGAGAAAAATAATGAAAAACTTTTTTATTGTTATTTTTATGAAATTATTGCATGTAATTTTAAAAATATGTGGTAAAAACGGTGGTAATTTGCTTGGTAAATTAGCATATGATTGGAGTCCTAATATATTTAGATATTTTAAAATATCTGCTCCTATTATAGCTGTTACAGCAACAAATGGAAAAACCATGACAAATAATGCTATAGGTCATATTTTTAAAACTTCTGGAAAAAAAGTTGTTAGTAATACAGAAGGAAATAATATGGAAACAGGTATTCTTTCTACTTTATTAAAATCTTGTACTTTAACTGGAAAAATAAAAGCCGACTACTTGGTTTTTGAAGTTGATGAAGGTTATGTCCCTGTAATATTTAAAGACTTAAAGTTAGATACTTTAGTCATATTAGATTTTTTCCGTGATCAATTAGATAGAAATGGTGAAGTAGAATCTCTTATTTTAAAAATAAATGATTTTCTTAAAACATATACAGGAAATCTTGTTTTAAATAATGATGATCCTAATGTTGCAAGATTAGGAAAAGCTAACCCTGATAATAAAAATGTAAAATATTTTAGTGTATCAAAATATGACTTTGCAACCAAAACTATAAAAGAAGCTGGAGAAGGAAAATATTGTCCTTTCTGCAATACAGCTTTAAAGTATGAATATTATCAATATTCTCATATCGGTAAATTCGTATGTCCTAATTGTGATTTTGGAAATAATGAAATTACAACTTTAGCAACAGATGTTGACTTAAAAAACAGAACTTTTAAAGTTGATGATACTACTTATAGTATTCGATTTAATAGTATTTATAATATTTATAACTTCACAGCATGTATTTGTGTATCTTCTATTTATAAAATCGACACTGATATAGTAAAAAAAGCTTTGGCTAATTTCGTTTTAAATAATGGTAGATTAGAAGAAGTACAAATAAATGGAATTCCTACTATTATAAATTTAGCTAAAAATCCAAC
>CANQGV010000099.1 GCA_947623475.1 uncultured Clostridia bacterium
ATATTTAAATTTAATATATTTCCAATAACACCTGCAATTGTTGGACCTATATAAACTATTGGAAAATAAGTAACAGTCTGATTAAATTTTTTAGCTTCATTTCCATCGGTATTTGCATGTATGTTATCTGCTTTTGCTTGAATTAAATCAGTATATTTGTTTTTAGTATTTTCGAGATTGTAAAATTCTACAGGTACTGATTCTTCATTTTCTTCTTTACTAACAATAATATTTCCTCTTGCCATATTAAAAGATCTAAAAACATGAGGACCTTCATCTGGAACTAAAAATGGTAAAACAAAAACCATATAAGCAATAGATAAAGGTATTGAAATACAAAGAAAAATTTTCTCTAATTTATCTCTATTTGTTCTTATATGTTGAATAATTATGAAAATTATAAAAGGAATAGTTAAAACAGATAAAATTAAATCCTTTAAACTCCAGATATTATTTATTTTTTTCATATATAAAACATTAAAAAGTGAAAACATAAAAATTAAAGCAGCAAAAAATTCTATAACATAATTTGCTTTCCACAATTTTGAGTATATTTTTTTAAAAGTTTCCATAAAAAACCCCTTTCTTATAAGCTTTTTTTATTTTACCAATTGAAGTATTATGTGTCAAGCTAAATTATTTCAAAAAGTAAGAAGAATTACTTGTACTTTTCAACATAAAATGATATGATATACACGGAAAAAATCGAAAGGAAGTGTATACATGAAAATATTAATAACAGGAGCTAATGGAATGTTAGCAAAAGCAGTAAAAGAAAGATTAAAAGATAATGAATTGATATGTACAGATGTAGAAGATTTAGATATTACAAATTTAGAAGCCGTTTCTGAGTTCGTAAAAAATGAGAAACCAAAATATATAGTAAATTGTGCAGCTTTTACAGCAGTAGATAAAGCAGAAGAAGCAGGAGATATAGTAGAAAGAGTAAATGCACAAGGCCCTGGAAATTTAGCAATAGCAGCAAAAGAAAATGATTGTATTTTAATACATATAAGTACAGATTATGTATTTGGTGGAGAATTAGATATAGAAAAAGATTATAAAGAAGATGATCCAAAAGCACCAGTAACAGCATATGGAATAACAAAATTACATGGTGAAGAACAAATACAAGAAAATACAGATAAATATTATATATTTAGAACAGCTTGGTTATATGGTGATGGAAATAACTTTGTAAGAACTATGTTAAAATTAGGAGAAGACAAAGATGAATTAAATGTTGTAGCAGATCAACATGGCTCACCAACATATGCAGTTGATTTAGCAAATATCATAGGTGAAGCAATAGAAAAGCAAATACCATATGGTGTTTACCATGCTACAAATGAAGGATACACAACATGGTATGATTTTACAAAAGCAATTTTTGAATATGCAGGAATTGTTTGTCAAGTAAATGCAGTTACAACAGAAGAATATATAGAAATGATGAAAATAACACAAGCAAAAAGACCTAAAAATTCACAATTATCAAAAGACAAATTAAAAGCCCAAGGAATAAATGTACCTGAGTGGGAAGATGCACTAAAGAGATATTTAAAAGAAGAAGGTAGAATGTAAGAAAGTGAGGTTTTTATTATGAAAAATAGAAAAGGAATAATATTAGCAGGAGGTAGTGGAACAAGACTTTATCCATTAACACTTGCAATATCAAAACAAATCATGCCAGTATATGATAAACCAATGATTTATTATCCATTATCAGTATTGATGGAAGCAAATATTAGAGAGGTATTAATAATTTCAACACCAAGAGACATAGTAGTATTTAAAGAATTATTAGGAGACGGATCTCAATGGGGAATGAAATTTGAATATAAAGTACAAGAAAAACCAAATGGATTAGCAGAAGCATTTATCATAGGAGAAGAATTTATAGGAGAAGATAATGTTGCAATGATACTTGGTGACAATATGTTTTATGGTTCACATTTATCAGAAATGTTAAAAAGAGCAAATGAAAGAGAAAATGAAGCAACAATATTTGGATATCAAGTAAAAGATCCTAGAGCATATGGTGTTGTTGAAATAGATGAAACTGGAAAAGCTTTATCAATAGAAGAAAAACCAGAAAATCCAAAATCAAACTATGCAGTACCAGGATTATATTTCTATACAAATGATGTTATAGAAATAGCAAAAGGAATTAAACCATCTGCAAGGGGAGAGTTAGAAATAACAACAGTAAATGAAGTATATATGAATAAAAATAAATTATATGTAGAAACATTTGGAAGAGGAATGACTTGGTTTGATACAGGTACACATGATGCTTTAATAGAAACAGCAAGTTTTGTTCAAACAGTAGAAAAAAGACAAGGAATGCAAGTATGTTGTCCAGAAGAAATAGCATATCAAAAAGGATGGATTACAGCAGAACAATTAGAAGTATTAGCTGAAAAATATATGAAAACAGATTATGGAAGATATTTAAAAGATTTAGTTAAGTAGGATAAAAAAATAAGGAGGAAAAATAAGAATGGGAAAGTTCAAAAAAATAGAGACTACAATTGACGGTGTTTATGTTATAGAGCCTACAGTATTTGGAGACAACAGAGGATACTTTATGGAAACATATAGTAAACAAGAATTTGAAGAAATAGGACTAAACTATGATTTTGTACAAGATAATCAGTCAAAATCAAAAAAAGGTGTTTTAAGAGGACTACATTTTCAAAAAGTAAATTCCCAAGCAAAATTGGTTAGATGTATTAAAGGAGAAGTTTTTGACGTTGCAGTAGATTTAAGACCAGGAAGCAAAACTTATGGAAAATGGGAAGGTGTTATTCTTTCAGAAGAAAATAAAAAAATGTTTATGATTCCAAGAGGTTTTGCACATGGATTTTTAGTATTATCAGATGAAGCTGAATTTACATATAAATGTGATGATATATATAATCATGAAGCAGAAGGGGGATTAGCTTGGAATGATCCAGATGTTAATATAGATTGGCCACTAGGAGATATGTCAGTAGGTGATTTATTAACATCAGAAAAAGATGCAAAATGGCCAAGCTTACAAGAATTAAAACAAACAGATTTATTTAAAAATTTATAAAAAGTATAAAAAAGGAGAATAACAATGAGTAAAAACGTATTAGTAACAGGAGCTGCAGGATTTATAGGAGCAAACTTTGCAGAATATTTTGTAAATAAACATCCAGACTATAAAGTAATAGTGTTAGACAAACTAACATATGCAGGAAATATGAACAATTTAAGAAATGTAAAAGATAAAATAACATTTGTAAAAGAAGATATATGTAATTTTGAAGCTGTAATGGATATATTTAAAAAATATGAAATAAACGGAGTAATACATTTTGCAGCAGAATCACATGTAGACAATAGTATAAAAACACCATTTGTATTTACACAAACAAATGTAATAGGAACACATACATTATTAGAAGCAGCAAAAAGAAATTGGGGAGAAGGAAGTCCTAATAAATTTGTTCATATATCAACAGATGAGGTATATGGCTCTTTAGGAGATGAAGGATATTTTACAGAAAAATCTCCAATTCAACCAAGTAGCCCATATTCATCATCAAAAGCAAGTTCAGATTTAATAGCACTTGCATATAAAGAAACATATAAAATGAATGTAAATGTAACAAATTGTTCAAACAATTATGGACCATATCAACATAATGAAAAATTAATACCACATATGATTAAACTAGCATTAAAAGATGAAAAATTGCCAGTATATGGAGAAGGACTAAACATTAGAGATTGGTTATATGTAGAAGATCATTGTGAAGCAATAGATTTAGTATTCCATAAAGGAGTAGCTGGAGAAAGATATAATATTGGTGGACATAATGAAAAAAGAAATATAGAAATAGTTAAGCTAATATTAAAGAGATTAGAAAAACCAGAAACTTTAATTGAACATGTAGAAGATAGAAAAGGTCATGATTTTAGATATGCAATAGATCCAACAAAAATAAAAACTGAATTAGGATGGGAGCCAAAAACAAAATTTGAAGATGGAATAGTAAAGACAATAGATTGGTATTTAGAAAATCCTGAATGGTTAAAATAATATTATTCATAAAAAGTAGCAAGACAATAAAAAGAGGTGATAAAAATGGATAAAAAAAGAGTATTAACTGGAGATAGACCAACAGGAAGATTACATATCGGGCATTATTTCGGATCTTTAAAAACAAGAATAAAAATGCAAGAAAATCCAGAATATGATCCATATATATTAATAGCAGATGTTCAGGCATTAACGGATAATTTCAATGATCCAGAAAAAGTAAGAAAAAATGTAAGAGAAGTTGCTATAGATTATTTATCAGTTGGAATAGACCCAGAAAAAACAACAATATATGTACAATCAATGGTACCAGAAACAGCAGAATTAACAGTATTCTATTCAAATTTAGTAACAATAGCGAGATTACAAAGAAATCCTACTGTAAAAACAGAAATAGCACAAAAAAAAGAAATATTTGGAGAAAGTGTAACATATGGATTTTTAGGATACCCAGTAAGTCAAGCTGCTGACATAACAATATTAAATGGAGATATAGTACCAGCAGGAGAAGACCAAGAACCATTAATAGAACAATGTAGAGAAATAGTAAGAAAATTCAATAGTATCTATGGAGATGTTTTAACAGAACCACAAATATTACTTTCTAAAACAAAGAGAATAAAAGGTTTAGATGGTAATGAAAAAATGGGAAAATCTTTAGGAAATGCTATCTATTTATCAGATAGTGAAGA
>CANQGV010000100.1 GCA_947623475.1 uncultured Clostridia bacterium
AATGGAATAGTAGGAGAGGATGTAACAGAAAATTTAAAAACAATAAAAACAATACCTATGGAAATAAAAGATAAAATAAACATAACAGTTAGAGGCGAAGTTTTTATTTCTAAAAACGATTTTGAAGAAATGAATAGAAAAAGAGAAGAAAACGAAGAAGAATTATTTGCAAATGCTAGAAATGCGGCTGCAGGCTCATTAAGACAATTAGACAGTAAAATAACAAAAAGTAGACCATTAGACATATATATATTTAACGTACAAAAAATAGAAGGAAAAGAATTTAATTCACATTATGAAGAATTAAAATATTTAGAAGAACAAGGATTTAACGTAAATCCGGTTAGAATATATTGTTCTAACATGGATGAAATAAAAAAAGCAATAGAAAAAATAGGAGAAGATAGAGAAAATTTAACATTTGGAATTGATGGAGCAGTTGTAAAAGTAGATGATTTGAATTTTAGAGAAATATTAGGAACAACAGCAAAAACTCCTAGATGGGCAATAGCATATAAATATCCACCAGAAAAGAAAGAAACTATTGTAAAAGAAATAAAATTCCAAGTAGGTAGAACAGGTGTAATTACTCCGATGGCAATATTAGAGCCTGTAAAAGTAGCAGGATCTACTGTATCAAAAACAACATTGCATAATGAAGATTTTATGAAAGAAAAAGATATAAAAGTAGGAGATACAGTATTAATACAAAAAGCAGGAGATGTAATTCCAGAAGTAGTTGAAGTAGTAAAAAGTAAAAGAAATGGAACAGAAAAAGAAATAACAATACCAAGAAAATGTCCTGTATGTGGAGCACCAGCAGTAAGAGAAGAAGGAGAAGCAGCTGTAAGATGTACAGGAATAGAATGTCCAGCAAAATTATTTAGAAATCTAGTTCATTTTGTTTCAAGAGAAGCAATGAATATAGATGGATTAGGTGAAAATATAATACAACAATTGTTAGACAATAAGTTAATAAGTAATATAGATGATATATATACTTTAACATTTGAAGATATAAAATCATTAAAGAAAAATGGAACTAAATTTGCACAAAATTTAATTAACAGTATAGAAGTTAGCAAAAATAATGACCTATATAGGTTGATAACAGCATTAGGAATTAGATTTGTAGGAACAAAAGTTGCAAAGACTTTAGCAAAAAAATATAAAACAATGGAAAAATTAGCAAATGCTACTTATGAAGAATTAAGTATGATAAACGATATAGGACCAGTTGTTGCTAATAGTGTTATAGAATTTTTTGCACAGGAACAGACAAAAGATTTAATAAATAAATTACAAAGTGCAGGAGTTAATATGAAATATTTAGAAGAAGACAACGAAGATGATAGGTTTGAAGGAAAAACATTTGTATTAACAGGAAGTTTAGAAAAATTTACAAGAGGTGAAGCTTCAAATATAATTGAAAAATTTGGAGGAAAAACATCAAGTTCTGTATCCAAAAAAACAGATTATGTTTTAGCTGGAGAGTCAGCAGGAAGTAAATTGGTAAAAGCACAGAATTTAGGATTAACAATTATATCAGAAGAAGAATTTGAAAACATGATTAAATAGGAGGAAAAAATGGAAGAAGACTACACATTCGAAAAAATGTGGGAAGATTTAAATAATGGTTACCAAATATATTATACTTATGTAGGAAATAGATATTTATTATTTAAAACAACAAATAATTGCTATACACAGAAATTATTATCAAAAAATAAAAAGAATCCTCAACCCAGAATGTCAATGTTAACATTAAAAAGAGTAAAAGAAATATTTCCATATATGGAAGATGTGGAATACAAAATAAATTTGACAGATTAGTAAAAATAGTGTAATATAGTATATATTAAGGAGAGATAAAAATGAAGAAATTAACAGTTATCAATAAAGAGCATCATCATTTTAATACTTGTGTCTAAAATCGCTGTAGGCACAAGTTACTTTGATGTGCCTATATAAAATATAAAAAGTAAAAACTATATAGGTAATAATATAAAAATAAATATATTGTTACTATATAGTTTTTTTTATTAAAAAATGATATAACTATTAGTAAGGAGGAATAAAAATGAAAGAAGGAAAAATAAAGCCAAAAACTTTGCCAGGATTTATGGAATTATTACCAAATGAACAAATATTATTTAATAAAATGAAAGAAACTATACAAAAATCTTACGAAAAATATGGCTTTTTGCCACTAAATACACCAATAGTAGAAAGTGCAGAAATATTACTTGCAAAAGCAGGAGGAGAAACAGAAAAACAAATATATAGATTCCAAAAGGGAGATAATGATTTAGCTCTTAGATTTGATTTAACAGTACCATTAGCAAAATATGTAACTCAATATTATGACAAATTAGGTTTTCCTTTTAAAAGATATCAAATAGGAAAAGTATATAGAGGAGAAAAAGCACAAAGAGGAAGATATAGAGAATTTTATCAATGTGATATAGATATAATAGGAGATGGAAAATTATCAATAATCAATGATGCCGAAATGCCATCTGTAATATATAATACATTTAAAGAACTAGGTTTTGACGAATTTACAATTTGCATAAATAATAGAAAAATATTAAACGGATTTTTTACATATTTAGAATTAAATGAAAAATCTGATGAGATATTAAGAATAATAGATAAAATAGAAAAAATAGGACCAGGAAGAGTAAAAAATGAATTACTAGAAATTATCGAAGAATCAAAAGCAGAAGAAATAATGAGATTTTTAGGAATTGAAGGAAGTAATGATGAAAAAATAAAAGCATTAGAGAGCTTGAATATAATAAATGAACTTTTTGAAGAAGGATTACGAGAATTAAAAGAAGTTGTAAAATTTATTAGAATATTTGAAGTACCAGAAAAAAATTTCAAGGTGGATTTGACAATAGCAAGAGGATTAGATTATTATACAGGTACAGTATATGAAACATTTCTAGATAAATATAAAAATCTTGGAAGTGTATGTTCAGGTGGAAGATATGATAATTTAGCAGAATATTATACAGACAGAAAAATGCCAGGAGTAGGAATTTCAATAGGATTAACAAGATTATTTTTCTTATTAACAGACAATAATATATTATCATCAGAAGGACAATCAATTTCAGATGTATTAGTAATATCAATGACAGACGATTATGATATATGTGCTGAAATAGCAACTAAGTTAAGAGAGGCAAACTTAAAGGTCCAATTAAATATAGAAAAACAAAAATTAGGAAAAAAATTTAAATATGCAGACAAAATAAATGTTAAATATGTTATAACAATAGGGGAAGATGAAATAAACAATAATGTTGTGACATTAAAAAATATGATTACAGGAGAACAACAATCTTTAAAATTAGAAGAAGCCATAAATAAAATGACTAAGGAGGAAATTAAATAAGAATAATACGAATTACAGATAATTACTATTTTCCTAAGTTATTAAAAGAAATATATAACCCACCACAAGTTATATATGCAGAAGGAAATATTGAATTATTAAAACATGAGGAAAATATTGCAATAATAGGATGTAGGAAATATACTAAATATGGTATGAAAGCAGCAAGATACTTTTCATATAATTTAGCAAAACAAGGAAAAACAATTATTAGTGGACTAGCGAAAGGAATTGACAGTTTTGCACACATAGGAGCATTACAAGCAAATGGAAAAACAATAGCTGTTATAGGAAGTGGATTGTCTAATATATATCCAAAAGAAAATATATATTTAGCAAGAGAAATTGTAAAAAGAAAGGGTTTGGTTTTGTCAGAATATCCATTGGAAACAAAACCTAAAAAAGAAAACTTTCCAGCCAGAAATAGAATAATAAGTGGTCTTAGCAAAGCAGTAATAGTTGTGGAAGCAAAAGAAAAAAGTGGAAGTTTAATAACAGTCGATTTTGCATTAGAACAAGGAAGAGAAGTATATGCAGTTCCAGGAAATATAAAATCTTGCAATTCAATAGGTACAAATAATTTGATAAAAGAAGGGGCAAAATGTATAACAAATTATAAGGATGTAAAATAACTTAAAAAAGGGAGAATAAAAAATGAAGAAAGAAACAAATGATTATTCTAAAGTTTTTACAGAATTAGATGAGATCTTTTATTATATGCCAGAAGAACTTTTGAAAAAAGTTCCAGCAAGAATAAAGAAAGAAGTAAAAGAAAATAAAAATAAAGATTATGTGTTCCATTATGACATAACAAAAGAATTGATAGAACAAGATATATATGAACAAACAAAAGATTTCATCTCATTGATATACATATTATATATATGTAAAAAAGAAGAAAAACAAATCTTATTAAAAAAATGCAGAGAAAATGATGAAAAAGAAGAAAGAGCTAAAGAAAAATTATATGATATAGAAAAAATTTTTAATGACAAAATAGATGAAAGACTAAAAAAGGAAGAAAGCTCTAGTAAAGAAGAAACAGCAAATGAAACAAAAAAAGATTTAATAGAGAGAAAGCAAACATTCTTTAGTAAAATAATAGATAAAATAAAAAAATTTTTAAAAAATTTAAAAAAATCATAGAATACTCTTGACAAAATAAAAAATAAACATTATAATTTATAAATGTCAAGGGAAATGCAGGTGTAGTTCAATGGTAGAACCCCAGCCTTCCAAGCTGATGACGCGGGTTCGATTCCCGCTACCTGCTCCATAATGCGTTTTCGTCGAACTACTTGTAATTATTGATACAGTTAAGTTTGAAGAAAACAAAAAGTGAATATC
>CANQGV010000101.1 GCA_947623475.1 uncultured Clostridia bacterium
AAAGGTTTAATTGATATAACAGAAACAAGTGTAGGATCAAATCCATATTTCAACATGGATTCATCGACAACGTTATTGAAATATCATGGAGATACTATACTGACAAATAAAAGAATGAGAGCAGATATTGAAGGAAATATTTGGGAAGATTTAGGCTTTGGAAAAGATTCTAAATTAAATTCAATTAAAGATGCAAATGAATCATTATTGCAACCAATAGAAATAAACTTAAAAAATGGAAATACTGTAATAGCTACAGGAGTAGTTACTGGCGATGGTAGGTATAGAATAAGAGTTGGTGGAGAAGATGGATACAACTTACAATATCTAACCAACAAAAGTTTAGCTCAAAATACATATGTCGAATTTACATATAATGGAATGATATATTCATCAGTAGAGCCTTTGCTTGGAGTAGCCAACGGAAGTAAAGCTACTGAAAATGAAACAGAAAGATTATCTATGGATAATGATTATACTACAATACGAGCTGGTTCAGGATCGTCAAGCTTATCTAATAGAGGAACTATTGAATATAACAGAAATCCTAGTAAATATTCAAGTCAGACAAGATATGAAGGCTATGTAAAAGGAGACTTGATAAGAGGAGAAAATGAGTGTACACCTTTGGGTGATGGACAATATACTGTTAGAAAAATGCCGGGAGAAAAGCAAGAATATGATATGGAACCAGGTACAATAAATGAAAGAGACGATGGAATGGCAGATAATTGTTACTATATAACTAGCCAGACTTTCGGAAAGAAATATCAAATGCATGCAGACACTAAGAGAGCAAACTTCCAAGGATTTATACAATATAATGTAGGACAAGATACAATAAAGAATGTAAACTTAGGTTTATATAGAAGAGAACAACCAGACTTAAGTATAGTAAATGATATATATCAAGTAAGAGTTGAATATGATGGACATCAATATACATATCAATATGGATTAAAAACAGATGGAGAAGGTTTAAACAAAGGTACATTAGTAAAGAATCCTAGAATAGACGTTACAGATTATCAAGGTGGATCATTTGATGTAGGTGTTAAATTCCAAGATAATAGGAAATTTACATATAGAAGAGAAGTATATCCAAGTGATGTTGAAATAATACCAACATCTGGAAAAGAAATAAATATATTTGTTACATATAAAACAGCTATATTTAATGAAAGTACGACTCTGAAAGTTAGACCAACAGAATTGGTTAGTCATTATGATCAAGATTATATAGGTCTACCTACAGATGTAACAGCTAAATTTGCATCACAAGAGCCTAATGCTGTAGGAAGAAATGTTGTATGGGCTGAACGAGGATATGGTACTCCTCAAACTTCAGCAGGTTATAAAGAAGCATATGGTAGAGTAAATGGATTTATAGATCCAGAACAAATGGGAATTATATTTACTGAATATAAATTAGCAAGACAACAATGTTTAGGATTATTAAATGGAGATCCTAATGCATCATTAAAATTCTATAATCATATTGAAGTAAATGCTTATACTACACAATCAAGTAATAATCAAAATTATGGTGGAATAGATAAAGATTCACAACCAGGAAATCAAAAGCCAAATTCTAAATCTACATATGAAGATGATAATGATGAAGCACCAGTATTTGAGTTAGCTAAAAATACAACAAGTCCAAGAAATAGGACTATGGAAGGAAATGTATTTGAAGATGTAACTGAACTTAAAGACTATGCAAGAGGCGTAAAGGAAAGAATAGGTGACGGAATAAATGGAGATGCTTCAACAGATGAGCCACCTATAACAAATGTAAAAGTTCAATTGATAGAGGTTGATTATGATGCTTCTACAGGACTATGGAAAGATTCAGGAAGAGTTACTAAATTAGATCCAAATATTGACAATTTGGATTCACCAGGACTACCTTTAGCAGAAGTAACGACTGGAGACAATGGTAATTATAAATTTACAGGATATGCACCAGGTAGATATTTATTAAAATTCACATGGGGTCTAGTAGATGGAACAACGCGTTCAGTAATAAAAGACGGAAGTACAACAAATATAAACGGGGCTACTATACAAGGAACTCCTATATATGTACAACAATATAAGAGTGCTAAATTCAATGATCAAAGCAGATATAATGATTATAAAACCTATAAAGAAGATGCACCTTCTAGATGGTACTTACATGCAGCTAACTTAGCAAATTCAGATTCATCTAAGTCACATGCAGATAAATCAAATGCGATAGATGAAATAAGTAATCAAAGATTAAATATTGATGAAAACTTAAAAGATATTAACAATACAAACAACTTTAGAAACTTCTTAGATCCAGATTATAAAAACAAAGTAACATGGGATAGTGATTATGCTACACAATATGGAGAAAGCTATTTGGGATATGTAAATAATCTAGACTTACAGCAAATGTATTCAAGAACAGTATCTTTTGATGTAGGTATAGAGGCTTTATGGGATGATAATGATCAAGTTACTAATGTAAAAGATGGTTTGGATAGAAATCATCCTGATGCAAAAAATGAATCACAACCAGACCATAGAGAATTTGAAATAAAAGATTTGGATTTCGGAATTTCTGAAAGACCTAATATGACATTAACTATTAAAAAAGAATTAGAAAATGTTAGAGTAATCTTAGCAAACGGTCAAGTTTTAGTAGATGCTGATGTAATAGATAATAAAATAGAAGGAAGTATTTTAAATACTAAATATTTAAAACCAACGAAAGATGAAACATATAGTGATATAGGTAAATTACATGTAGAAATGGATCAAGAATTAATACATGGTGCAATATTACAAGCAACATATAAATATACAATAGCAAATGAGAGTGAATTAGACTATGAATTACAGCCAAATGATAATGAATTAAGATCTGACTTAAATCAATATTATAAATTTGGAGTATATCAGCCACAAGAACAGGAAGTAAAAATGAAAGCAACAAAAGTTGTAGACTATTTAGACAACAAATTAAATTATGATGAAGCATTAGAAGATGATCCATCTAATCATCCATATGGAGCAGATAACCAAAAATGGTTAAGAGATGAGATTAAAGCTAAAACAGCTTCTTCTGAAAAGGGTATATATGACAAACATGAAGTATTTAATGAATCACAAAAATTACTTAGTGATAGTTATGACTCAGATAAAGTAGTAGAAGCTATAAGGAAAGAATATAGAACATTAACAAGAGGAGAGCAAGATGGATCAAACCGTGAAAATGATAATGGTGGACCACTAAAAGCAGGAGAAGACTGGGTATTTAGATTAACAGCGACAAAAGATTTAGGAAACACTAAAGAAGATATGTCATATTTAAATACATCTGAGATAATTAAGATAAATAAAACAGGTGGAGAATATCCAGGAGATGCTGTTGAAGTAGATGGACTAAAAGGAGAGCAACCAGGAAATGCTACACCACCTATAATAGTAAGACCTTTACCACCATTCGAGTCTGATTCATGGACAGCTGAGCAAGTTACTATTACACCACCAACAGGAGATAATTCAAGATATACAACAATAGCATGGACAATAGTAGCAGTAATCAGTTTAGGTACATTAGGAACTGGAATAATAGGTATAAAAAAAGCCGGAAAGGTAACAAGAAAAATACGCTAACATTCCAAAAACAAATATATAAAAAAGGGTATGCCTTAAATAGGTATACTCTTTTTCTATTTTATAAAATTTTAAAATTTAAAAGAGTTAAAAAGTTTTGTTTTTTCTTATATTTTATTGCAATTTTCATCAATATATAATAAAATAAAAAACATAATAAGTAAAAATGCGTAAAAAAATAAAAATACATATCAAAATATGTATAAAAAAAATCAAAAATAACTTACCAAAAAAGACAAAAACCACGAAAGACAAGTAGTAAAATAAGTAGCATAAAAAGAAGAGGTGGTAAGGATGTATCAAAACATGAAAGAACAAACAATTGAAGAGCCAAGAGAAAAAATAACAAGCACAGATATTTTAGAAAAAATAAAAAAGATAATAATAAGTGTATTTAATAAAAAATATATATTGTTATACATAGTTGCATTTATGATATCAATGGTGCCAATATCAGGAGAAATATCTCCATTTAGTATAAGTATAATGGTAGCATGTTTTGCAAATGCAATACCAGCAATAGGAGTTATAGTTTCATCATTAATAGGAAGTGCTATAAAGTTTGGAATAGATGGGATACTAAACTATCTTATAGCAACAATTATGATAGTAATAACATTCTTTATAATAAAGCCAAAGTATAATGAAGAAGAAAAAAATGAACGAATAAAAATGGGAAAAAATTTGTTAGTAGCAATATTAACAATGCAAATAGTAAAATGTTTATTTTCAACATTCTCAATATATGATATTTTAACAAATATTGCATTTACTATAATAACATATGTATTTTATAAAATATTTGTAAATAGTATATCAGCCCTAGAAATAGTAGAAGGAAAAAGAGCTTTTACGATTGAAGAAGTAATAGGGACAAGCCTTTTAATTACTATAGCATTAAGTGCGTTAGGAGATCTCCAACTAGTAGGAGTATCAATACGTAATGTATTAAGTATATTAGTAGTTTTAATATTGGGATGGAAAAATGGAATATTAGTAGGAACAACAGCAGGAGCTACAATAGGGGTTACACTAGGTGTAATATCAGGAACAGAGCCAATTATGATAGCTGCAT
>CANQGV010000102.1 GCA_947623475.1 uncultured Clostridia bacterium
AAATATATAATTTATTGAAGGAGAAAATTATGGAAAACAAATATGAATTTTTTATAGCAGGTAGAGCAAGAAATAGAGATAATTTACTTAAAATATGTGATATTTTTGATAAGTATAATGTGTCATATTATTGTTTTATAAAAAATGAAAAAAGTTGGGGTTTTGGTAATAATACTCAAACACCAGAAGAAAGACAACAAGAGTTTGAAGCATTAGATTTAAAAAATGAAGTTGTAGTAAATTTATTCAAAGAAGACATGGAAGGAGAAAAAAGCTCTAAAAATTTATTGTTAGTTTTACCAGCTGGTAAAGCAGCACATATTGAAGCAGGAGTTGCTTATGGACTAGGAAAAAAATGTTATGCAATAGGAGAATATGAAGCAACAGATACTCTTTATAATATTTTTGAAAAGATATTTAATAATGAAAATGAATTAAAAGAATTTTTAAAGGCTTATAAAGAATAGAAAGATTTTAAATATTGTGAGATAGGAGATATAATGAAAGATTTATTGCCATCTCCAGAAGAAATTAAAAACAGTTTAGAAATGTTAGATGAAAAAAACTAAACAAAAGAGTTATGCAAAACATAACTCTTTTTTGGATGATAGTCTTTTTATTTTATTAGTTTTTTCAAAAATATAACTATACTTTAAATACATCTACAAGGACACCTAAAATTAAATCCAAATTAGCTAAAAACATAAAATATACTATCTTTTGTTCATAATTTTTTATATTATTTTTTACATTTACAACATTTGCCAAAGGTATTAATAATAGAATTAACATGGAAACCAAATACCTAGTTTGATAACCTTTTATCGTACTCTCTCCTACAGGTGTAAAAGATAAGTATAGTGCTAATAGTGATAATGCAAGAGTAATAAGGAATAAAACAAATAAATATACACTAAGTTTATTCTTCTTTTTACGGTTTTTTATAAATTTATTTTTTTCTAAAATTGCTCCTAAAATTATCACTAGTCCTGTAGTTTCTTTTATAAAAGATATATTATTCTTATATGTAAAATTAATTGAATGTATAGTTCCCATATTTTGCATAGCATTTAGCATTGTTCTTGAACTATCATCTATATTTGATTTTATATATTGAATTTGTTGTTTTTGATCTACATTTCCATTCCTATCTTCTTTATATTCAAATTTATTTAATAAATCAAGTTGCCACAATCCACACAAAATACTCATTATACATGCCAAAGATATTGTAAGAATATATCTTTTCATATTAACAAAGCTTTTTCTAGGAATTATAAAAAATGTCAATAATATTGGAGAATATGCTAAATATTTATTAGTCAATATCATTGCTCCTGTAAAAAATAACAAAAATATATCTTTTTTCGATATTTTTACATTTCCTTCATCCCAATAATATTTTAAACAAATTGAAACAAAAAGAAAACTTGAAGCACTTAATATAGGATCTATTGATATACCACCAGCAACCCATAAGGAGATAGGAATAGTTGCAACAATAAACATGATACTTTTATAATATTTCATATTTTTGATTGCTAAATAAGCAAATGCTACATAAAAAATATAATCAAATAATCTCCCTAAAAAAACTGAAAAAATAATTCCCAAATTTAATATTTTAGCAACTAATATTCCTAAAGCCGGAACACAATGAGCTGTAGGTACAGCAGAAGAACAATAAATCATAGGAAAGAACGTCTTTTCCTTAGAAAATGTTTCTTTTAAAATTCCTGGGTTATTAACTATTTCTTTGATATTTATAGCTTTTGAAAAAAATTCAGAATAATTTTCAGGAACATATCCACCTATATTTCCATTCTCGTCTACCTGATCATAAAAATTTCCTTGGCTGATCATAACACCTCTGAAAAAATGAGCAGGTTCATCATAAGGATTAAAAATAGGCATTAAAACAATAATAGTTATACCTAATGTACCAGCCATTTTTAGGAATGTTTTTTCATCTGCTTTTTTATTAAGTACAAATATTACAAATGCTATACTTAATAAAAATATAAAAAACCAAAGAAACATATAAATAATTTTATTTGATGTTTCATTTTTAAAAGGGTCACTTAGAAAAATTGATAAAACAAAAAAAATAATAGTTGCAATAATATATCCCTTTTTTTCTTTTATGCTCTTTAAAATTTTATCCATATAAAATTATACCTCCATTTTGATTTTTCCAGTTCGACTTATTGTTAAAATTAGATTTTATATGCTACAATTATAACAGTTAAATAAATCTATAGCAATATTTTCCGTAATTTTATATTAACCTTAATAAAAACAATCTAAAAAAGAAAAGAGGTAAAAAAATGTCCAATATAATCGATTACGTAAAATGGAGAGGAGATCTAACACTAAAAGAATCAGGATTTAACGAAATAGATAGTCTAGTACTAAATAGGTTTTCATATTTTCCATTAGACAACCTAATAAAAGAAAATGAAAAAATAACAATAAAAGAGTTAAGTGAAAAATTTCAAAAGACAGACAAAGCAAAACTAAAAATACTATGGGAAGAAGATGAAGATCTATTCATAGAAATAGGAAAAAGCAAAAGATTTGGAGATATGCAAGCATTAGAATATACAAATAAAATAGAGCCAGAAACAGAAGAGCAATTTTCTGCAACTACAATAATACTACCAGACAACACTATTTATGTGTCATATAGAGGAACAGATAACACAGTAATTGGATGGAAAGAAGACTTAAATATGAGTTTTAAAAGCCATATTGCTTCACAAAAAGATGCAAAAGAATATCTAGAAAATATAGCAAAAAAATATCCAACAAAAAAAATAAGAACAGGAGGACATTCAAAAGGAGGAAATCTAGCAGTATATGCATCAATCTTTGCAAATAACAAAATACAAAAAAGAATAATAAATGTATACAACAATGATGGTCCTGGATTTAACGAAGATATAACAAACACAGAAGAATACAAAAACATGATAAATAAAGTAACAACATACATACCTCAAGATTCTGTATTTGGAATGTTATTAAATCACGAAGAGAAATATAAAATCGTACAAAGTACAGCAAAAGGACTAATGCAACATGATGTATATTCATGGCAAGTGCTAGGTAAAAATTTTATAGTATTAAAAGAAATTACAAATGGAAGCAAGTTTATCAACAAAACAATAAAAAATTGGTTAAAAGACTTAGACTTACAAACAAGAGAACAAGTAATAGACATTGTATTTGAAATAATAAATTCAACAGAAGTGAAAACAATGTCAGAACTAAAACAATCATCAATAAAAAAAGCAAAAACTATAATAGAAACATACAAACAAATAGATACAAAAGACAAAAAAATGATAATAGCAACAATAACTGAATTCTTTAGAATATTTAAAGAAAACATAAAAGAACAACACAAGCATAAAAATTTGTTAAAATAGAGTGAATATTAGAAAAATAAGATATAAATAAATTCACACCACTATACTTCCTTATAATAAAGGATGAAAACTATATTGCAAATTTTGTCGAGTTATATTATAATTCTACTGTAATATTGAACGAAAGAAAGGGGAATTTGTTGATGGATAATGAGAAATATGAAAACGGTTTAAGAAGTGCTTTTGCAGTAGCGATTTTTTTTCTAATACTCGCAATTATTATATTTGTTGCATCTTTTTTTACTGGTAAAATGACACCTGTATTATTAATTTCTTGTATTATTCAAATAGCTTTACTTATTGCTACTGCTGTCGGAATAAAACAAAAAGCTTTATACGGTCCGATTTGTGGTATTATTGTTTCAATCTTAATGATACTAACTTTCAGTATAATTGATCTTATTATTGGTGTTTGTTATTTAATAGATAATATAAATATAATAAGATACATGCAAAACAATTAATAAAAAGCGAATTGTAAAAATTCGCTTTTTATATTGCTTTGTGATATATGTACCTCTTTTCCAAAAGTATAGCACTACTATATATTATAATGACTCCAGTTTCTATTATAAACATCTGTTGATATAATTCCTTTTTTTTCTTTTTTATAGCTTCTTCTTTTTCTGCTTGATAAGTTGCCATATCATTCTCATCATAAATAACAGATAAAATTTTTTCTCGGTAATTTAAGCTAAAGTCATTTTTGATAGCTTCATCAATTGAAGAATTTATATTTACAAAAATTACTAATACTTCAATTAATAGTAATGCAAGTATTACACAAGAGATATTTTTTATAACTTTATTTACATCATTTTTATAAATTGTTCCTTTTTTTAATGCTTGTCTGTTTGCTAATGCGAATGTTACAAATAGTAATGGTATTTGTAATACAATTATTATTATTCCTATTAATATAGGATTGTTGTTCTCTTCAAGAGCAATTATAATAAGTTTATAAATTGTTTCATATACAATATAAGATATTAAACCATATAATACTAATCCTAGTAAAAGTTCCCCTATCATTTGGTTAGCTGTTAATATCTTTTTTTCTTTATTTTCTAATTCTTTCATTTATCTTTTCCTCTATTTTTTTTATATTATACTACTAATTGAACTTTACGTCTATTTTTTCTTCTTAAGTCCAACAATAAACCTATCAAAGAAAGCTAAAATTGCAGGTAACAAAAGCAAAATCAAAACAGTAGAACAAATCGTACCCTCAGAAATAGTCTTACAAATCTTAGCAGCAATAGCAGAAG
>CANQGV010000103.1 GCA_947623475.1 uncultured Clostridia bacterium
TCAAATTCTTTTATTAAATATAATTTAAAAACCGAACTTATCGCAGAGGCAAATTCAAAAGCAATATCTTTATGAGCATATGTTCCACCATATTTTCCACGCTTTGAATATATACCAATAGCATTAGTTTTTTCACACCATTCTGTAACACTTGGTGTAAAAGTTAATAATCCCACTTGTTTTCTAAAGTGTTCAGATTCGAACACTTTAAAATTAGGGTTATATAATTCTTCCCAAGTAGTTAGAAAATCTAACGTACTTCTATTACGTAGCCAATTTCTTATAACGTCTGCAGCTCGCGATTTATCACTTTTTGCTTTTGCTATGTCAGAAATACAAATATAATCTTTCTCATTCATATTGGTTACATTTATTTCAATATCTTGAACTTTTATCAGTTTATTGACATATCGACCTCCATTTATCAAATTGTATAAAATGTCAATTTTTTCAATAATTAACTGCATTATAAAAAGCTCATTTTCAAAACACTTTTTAAGGTTTTTCCATGAGCCCTCTATAGTTATTTACTAGTTAAATTTTATTTAATAATTTCTATAATTATTATGATCGGCTCTTTCGTCTAATTCTCTGTCAAATTTTTCATCTTTATAAAACCAATCTGTTTTTTTATCTCTTGGGTTTGCTTTTCTTGCCTTATCTGCTAACATATCTAATAAAACTGCTATAGGTAAGATTATCCCTATAATTGATAGAAATGCACTTCCTAATGTTGATACAGATAAAGATTCACCATTAAATACTTTTGTTAAAGTTGACATACAATCTGCTCCAAAATACAAACCATATGCACATAAATATGCAAGTGCGCCTATCATTTTTCTTTTTACTATTAGCACTATACATACTAACACTACAAATATCAATACAATTTCCATTGTATTATTTAATGGTTGAATTCCTGCAAATTGACCTCCTCCATATGAGCTGAAAAAGGCAACTAGAACTCTAAACCCCCAAAACATAATTACAAACATTAAAATCATCCATGTTGAAAAATTCTTCATATGTTTTCACCTTTTTTCTCAATTTTTTCTTCATTTAATTTACTAGTCTACAAAATCAAAATCGTTTTTAAATCTTTCTTTGAATATTTCAAATACTTGGTTTAATATTGCGTCATCTTCTACACTTATATAAGATTCTTCTTCATCATCAGCTGTATCTTTATCTTCAACTTGTAGAATTAAAACTTCACCTTCTTCTTCGTCTCCCTCTATTGTCATAGGTAATAATATTACATATTCTTCATCATTTAGTTCTACTAAATCTAAGAATTCGAATTTTACTTCATTTCCTTCTTCATCTTTTAAAACCATAATATTATCAAATTCTTCGTTTTCGTTGATATCTTCGTCCATTTTGGTCTCCTTTCTTTTTTTGTTTATTATTTAATATTTAATAACTTAGTTAATTTTCTGATGCATTTTTTAACTTATTAATATACGCTTCCAAAATATACTCTGCAGATATAGTGTCAACTATATTTTTCTTCTTGTTTTTGTTTATTTCCAATAAATTCATTGTTTTGTGGGCTTCTACTGTTGTTAATCTTTCATCCATATTTTCTATTTTTATATTATTATATTTGCATTTTAATTTATGTATGAATTTTTTTGTTATTTCAGCTCTTTCTGATACTGTACCATTCATATTCAATGGCATTCCCACTACAATAGTTTCTATGTCATATTTTTCTAATATTTCATCTAACTTTCTTAATATAATTTTATCAGAATTTTTTCTTTCTATAGTTTCTAATCCCTGCACAGTTATATTTAATGGATCTGTTATTGCTATTCCTACTCTTGCATCACCATAATCTATTCCTAATATTCTTTTATTTTTCATCATCAATTCCTATATAATTTTTTACCATTTTTTCTAATAGTTCATCTCTCTCAACAGATCTTATTTTGTTTCTTGCATCATTGTAGCTTGTAATATATGTTGGATCTCCTGACAAAATATATCCTACGAGTTGATTTATTGGATTATAACCTTTTTCTACTAGAGAGTTATATACCTCTTTTAATGTTTCCTGTACTTTCTCGTTTTCTTCCCTGTAAACTTCAAAGTTCATTGTCTTATCAAATTCCATAATAATTCCTCCTTTTTTATATATTATTTATGTCACTTTCATTTGAATCAGCATTATCTAAGTAATCTTCAAGTTTTAATAAAACTTCTTCTAATCCTGTTCCTTTATAATATGAAGATATTACAAAATTCAAAATTGGTTGTACATATTCTTCATCTTCTTCAAGTTTTTCTTTATCATTTTCGTCTTTTTCTGGAACTTCTTCTGGAACTTCTTCTTCTGTTAATTCTTCTTCCTCTTCTGCTATCAATCCTTCTTCAGTTATTTTTAATTTTTCTACTCTTTCTTTTATATCATTTAAGAATTCAGCTACACTTTGAATATCTACTCCTGAAAATGCAATTACAAATTTAGGTCCCATATATCTTATAAATACATAATCTGTTGAAATGTTATTTATAATATATTTGCTAACTTCTGTAACTACAGAATTTCCTAATTGTCTTGAACGTTCTAAATTTATATTTTCCAAGTTTATTATCTTAAACATACACATTGTTGAAGTTGTATATTGATCAATTATCTTTCTACCTTCTCCATATAAGTATGCTTCTGATGGTAATCCTGTAAATAAATCTGTTCTTACCATTGACTCAAGAGTTTTTTGATGTACTACAGATTTTAATGCTGATACTATATTATCTCTTATTACTTCCAATATTGTTGTGTCTACATTATCAAAATCATGTGGTGTTCCACTTTCTATAATCCAATATCCAATATATACATTATCAATATATAAAGGGAAGAAAATTGCTGATTTAGCTCTACCAAATTCAGATTTTTGATATGGTAGACGTTCTCCTTCTTTATTTACAGTTACATATTTAGGTGTTGCTGTAGTAATACTGTCTTTAAACATCTCTACTTCTTGCAAAGACTTTAGCGATTCCCAATGTTTAGATTCTACATTTGAGGCTTTTATTATATATTCTGCACCATCAAAGACAACTATTGTAGAGTATTTTATTTCATATCTTTCAATTAATATATCATTTATTTTCTTTATTTTTTGATCTACAGTTTTATCTTCTCCTATTGTCGTCATGAAATCTTGCACAACAGATAAGTTAGTTATTTTTTGCTTAATGTTTGAAACTCTTTCTACTCTTTTATGCAGTTTCATGTTGTAAATTACTAGGACAACTGCTACTACAGCAAGTATACCTGCTAATATATTTATTATCATTATTGCCTCTTTCTCCTCTCTAAAGTCTTTTAATAATTATTTCTTCTCATTTGATCTAAAGTAGTATTTGCAGCACTTTCGTTTCCATATAATTGTGGTGGTCTATATGTTGATTGTCCATTTCCTGTTAATGGATAAACTATATTTGCTAACTCTTTCAAAGATTGCATAAATACTTTAGAATAACCTTTTAATGTAATTTCACAGTTTATAATATTTTCTAGATACCTGACATATGTTTCATCTTCAAACAGTATAGTTATATATTTTACTGTATTTCTATCAAACAATTCTGTCATATATGACATTGCTGGATCAGTATAAAAAGCCATACCTCCAATAATTGTTTTTTCTTGAATTCCTTTTACTTTTACTGCTTTATTAAGTATAATTCTTATTTTATTTTCCTCTAATGCATTTTTAGATTTTAGCTTTCTTAAAAATGCTGTTAATGGTTGAATAGTTAAAATATCTAAACTTTGTACTAAGTATAATTCTTGAATTTGCTTAAAGTAACCAATTGGAGTAGTAAAATCTGTATCTATTAATACTAATGAATAATTCTTTATTAAAGTTTCTAATATTTCATCTACCATTTCGACTTTATCTTCATCATCTGGTAATGATGTAAATACTGTTAAATTCTTGTTTACTTTTATTCCTTCAGGCTGTTTATTTATTAAACTATCAAAACTATTTAGTGCTATTTCTCTTAATCCTTCTTCATTTTTTGTATATATATAATATGCATTACGATTTGATGTAGTATCTAAAATAGCTGTATTTATTCCCATTGAAGATGTCAATTCAGCTAAGTTATTTATAATAAATGATGTTCCATTTTTACTTGTTCCTAAACATGCAATAACTTTCTTGTCTGGTGTTAATAAACTAGACAAATCAATTGTATTTACATATTCACTTCTTCTTTTTTTTCTACTTTCCATATCTGAATATCCACCATAATTATTTTGCATATCAAAACTTTGGTCAAAATTGTTTTCAGTTGTATTATTTATTTCTGGATTTGGAGTTTGATTTGCAAATAAATTTGTTGATTCTTGACTTGTTTCAAATGGGTTTGTTTGAACAGGTTGCTCTTGATTTGTTTCAAATGGATTTGTTTGAGCTGGTTGTTCTTGCTGTGTACTTTCAAATCCTGGCAATGTTCCTGGTGTTGACTGTTGTTGTGTATTTTCAAATCCTGGTAGTGTTCCTGATGTTGGCTCTTGGCTTGTTTCAAATGGATTTGTTTGAGCTGGTTGTTCTTGCTGTGTACTTTCAAATCCTGGCAATGTTCCTGGTGTTGATTCTTGTTGTGTGC
>CANQGV010000104.1 GCA_947623475.1 uncultured Clostridia bacterium
CTTCACAGTCTTCTGGTGTTACCATTGCATAAAATGTATCTTCTGGACGAATTATTACTATTGGTCCTTTTGCACAAAGTCCAAAACATCCTGTTTTTATAACTCGTACATTTTCTATTTGTTTTTCTTTTATTATATTCTTGAAATTTTCAAGAATTTGTGTAGATTTAGATGATGTACATCCTGTTCCATGGCATACTAAAATATGTTTTTCTCTTGTATCAGCACTAGTATTTACACGTAAATCTAATTCTTTTCTTTTATTTTCTCTTATTTTATGTATTTCTTCTATCGTTTTCATAAAATTTTCCTCCATTTTAGATTTTAAATATTTTTTTCTAATTCATCTAGAACTTGGTCTAACTTTTGAACTGTAGCTTTACCATAAACTTCTCCATTTACAGTGAAAACAGGGGCTAGTCCACAAGCTCCTACACATCTTGTTTCATCAATAGAAAACATTCCATCTTCTGTAGTTTGCCCTGATTCTATTTTTAACCTTTCTTTTAATCTATCCATTATTTTTTGAGATCCTTTAACAAAACAAGCTGTTCCTAAGCATACTGAAATTGTGTATTTTCCTTTTGGCTCTAGTGTGAATCTTGAATAAAATGTAATAACTCCATAAATTTCTGCCATAGGCATTTTTAGAAATTCTGATAATTTTAATTGAGTATATTTTGGTATATAACCAAAATGTTCTTGAACTTCATTTAGTATTTGAATCAAATTATCTTTTTCTGGCTTATACACGTTGAAAATATTTTCTTTTAAAAATTCAAGTTGTTTTTCTTGACTGCATTTTGTTTCTTCCATATTTTATTCCTCCATCTATTTAAATAAATTTATATTAATTTGTTTTTAATCTTATTTAAATTTTAATATTTTTCTTCTTTAAATAATATGCTTTATAAGTCAAGTTAATTATAACAAACCTATTTTTTTTATACAATGTTTTTCTCAAAAAAAATGTCGAAAATTAAAGGTAAATTTGACAATTTTTATCAAATCTAAATATATAAAAGCAAGTAAGAAAAAGAACAAAACAAAAAAGTTACTTTAAAAAGTAACTTTTTTTACATTATCTTTATTTTTATAAATATTTCTTTAAAAATTTACCTGTATATGAGTTTTCATTTTTAGCTACATCTTCTGGTGTTCCAGTAGCTACTACTTCACCACCAGCATCTCCTCCTTCTGGTCCTAAATCTACAATATAATCACAAGTTTTTATTAAGTCTAGGTTATGTTCTATTACAATAATACTATTTCCTGTATCAACTAATCTTTGTAATATTTTTACTAATTTATGAACATCTGCGATATGAAGACCAGTTGTAGGCTCATCTAATATATATAAAGTTTTTCCAGTAGCTCGTTTAGATAATTCTGTTGCTAATTTTACACGTTGAGCCTCTCCTCCAGACAATGTCGTAGATGGTTGACCTAACTTTATATATCCTAATCCTACATCATATAATGTTTGTATTTTTTGTTTTATTCTTGGTATTTTATCAAAAAATTCTAAAGCTTCTTCTACTGTCATATCTAAAACATCAGCAATATTTTTTCCTTTATATTTTACTTCCAATGTTTCTCTATTATATCTTTTACCTTTACAAACTTCACAAGGTACATATACATCTGGTAAGAAATGCATTTCTATTTTGTGAACTCCATCACCTTTACAACTCTCACATCTACCTCCTGGAACATTGAAACTAAATCTTCCCTTTTTATAACCTCTAATTTTAGCTTCTTCTGTTGCAGTAAATAAATCTCTTATAAAGTCAAATACTCCTGTATATGTTGCAGGATTTGAACGTGGAGTTCTTCCTATTGGAGATTGGTCTATATCAATTATTTTATCAATGTTTTTAAGACCTTTTACAGCTTTACATTTACCTGGTTTTTCATTAGCTTTATTTAATTCTTTTGCTACTGTTTTATATAATACTTCATTTACTAAAGTAGACTTTCCAGAGCCAGATACTCCTGTTACACATGTAAATAAACCTAATGGGAATGTTACATTTATATTTTTTAAGTTATTTTCTCTTGCTCCTTGTACTTCAATAACTTTTGATTTTACAATTTTTCTTCTTTTTTTAGGTACTTTTATTTTTTTTTCTCCACTTAAATATTTACCAGTTATTGAATTTTTTACTTTTTTTATTTCTTCAGCAGTTCCTTGTGCAATAACTTTTCCACCATGTGCTCCAGCTTTTGGTCCAATATCTATAATTTGATCTGCTGCATACATAGTATCTTCATCATGTTCTACAACTAATAAAGTATTTCCTAAATCTCTTAATTTTTTAAGAGTTGCTAATAATTTATCATTATCCCTTTGGTGAAGACCTATACTTGGTTCATCTAATATATATAATACTCCTGTTAATCCTGATCCTATTTGTGTTGCTAAACGTATACGTTGTGCCTCTCCTCCTGATAAAGTTCCTGCACTTCTAGATAATGTTAAATATTCTAATCCAACATCTATTAAAAATTGTAATCTTTTATCTAGTTCTTTTAAAATTTGATCTGCTATCATTGTTTGTGTTTTATTTAATTTTAATTTTCTTAAAAAGTTTTGTATTTTATTTATTGACATTTCTGTCAATTGATTTATATTTTTATTATTTATTTTTATAGATAAAATTTCTTTTTTTAGTCTAGCACCTTTACATGTTGGACAATCTGAATTACTCATATACATTTCATAAAAGTCACGCATTCCTTGTGATTTTGTTTCATTATGACGTCTTTCTAATGTAGGCAATACTCCTTCAAATGGTGCTGTAAATTTTCTTACACCTGCATAAGAAGAATATTCAAAATCTATTTCTTCTTCGCCAGTTCCATATAAAATCTTTTCTAAAAACTTACGTGGTAATTTTTTTATAGGTACTTTTATATCAACTCCATAATGTCTTCCTATGCTTTCAAAATACATTTTTGCCATTGTATCTCCACGTTTCATAGTACTTGCACCAAAAGCCTTTACTCCATCATATAAAGTTTTATTCTTATCTGGAATTATTAAATCTTCATCCATTTTCATTAAATATCCTATTCCCAAACAACTTGGACATGCTCCAAATGGATTATTAAATGAAAACATTCTAGGTGTTATTTCTGGGAAACTAAACCCACAATCAGGACAAGCATAGTTACAACTATATAATTTTTCTTCTTTTCCTACTATATCAATTATAACTATATTATTTGCATGTTTTAATGCTGTTTCTACTGACTCTGTTAATCTGCTTCTTATATCAGGTTTTATTATAAGTCTATCAATAATTAACTCTATATTATGTTTTTTATTCTTTTCTAATTTGATTTCATCAGAAAGTTCATATACTTCTCCATCTATTTTAGCTCTTACAAAACCTTCTTTTTGATAACTTTCTATTTGTTTTACAAATTCTCCTTTACGTGCTCTTACTACTGGTGCTAATACTTGTATTTTAGTTCCTTCCTTTAAATCTAATATATTATCTATGATTTGATCTATTGATTGTTTTTCAATTTTATTACCACAATTAGGACAATAAGGTATACCAATTCTTGCATATAATAAACGTATATAATCATAAATTTCAGTTACTGTTCCAACTGTTGAACGTGGATTTTTAGATGTAGTCTTTTGGTCTATTGAAATAGCTGGTGAAAGACCTTCGATTGATTCAACATTTGGTTTCTCCATAATTCCTAAAAATTGTCTTGCATATGAAGACAAACTTTCTACATATCGTCTTTGTCCTTCAGCATATAAAGTGTCAAAAGCTAGTGAAGATTTTCCAGAGCCTGAAAGTCCTGTAATTACAACTAGTTTGTCCCTAGGAATCTCTAAACTTATATTTTTTAAATTATGTTCTTTTGCTCCTTTTATAATTATTTTATTATTGTCCATTTTTAATTACTTCCTCTCTAATTTAAACACACCTTATTGTATCATACTTTTACCTAAAAGTCATCTATTTAATTTTTTAAATATAAAAAGAGAAGGTTTTACCCTTCTCAAAATATATTCTCTTATATTTTATCTTTCATAATCTGAATTGTCTTTTAATCTTATTCTATCTTCTTTTTTTCTTTCTATATCTCCGAATTCTACAAATCCACGATAAGATAATTTTTGTGGAACTTCAACAAGTTTACCATTTTCATCAAGATCATATTTTCCGTTTTCTTTATCTTTTTCATATTTAAAATATGCTCCTCCAAATATTTCATCATCATCATATGCAGATTTTAAGAAATAATTTATTACTTCAGATCTTTTCATTGTTTTTAGAGTTTCATATCCTAAATCTTCTTTACTATTTTTGTCAATAACAGCAGCTAAAGTTGGATCTATTATATAACCATCTGCTGTTTCTAACCAAAAATGTTCATTTTCTTTTAATCTGTACCCAGTATTTACAAGTCCTGATGTACCTCTATGTATTTCAACTTTATCTTCATCAAATAATAATATAACATTTATATCTAGACTCTTGAATATTTTTATAAATGGTAAAAAATGTGGTTTTCCATAACAATGAAATATACTATATTGATCAAATTGTTTTCCAGCTTTTACTAAAAGCTTTTTTAAAAACAATTCATCATTTATTCCT
>CANQGV010000105.1 GCA_947623475.1 uncultured Clostridia bacterium
ACACTTCTATATATGCAGCTAGTAAGATTAGACCATCAATAGTAGGTATATCAGTAGAATATAATGTTACTTCAGGATTATCTATATTTTCATCTATGCCCCAAAATTCTACTGCTAAAGCTTCTGGCTCTGGAATTATTATAAGTAGTGATGGTTATATATTAACTAATAATCATATCGTTTCAACAAGCTCTGAAAATAGCTATTATGATATATCTGAGGCTACTAAGGTTACTGTTAAACTTTATGATGATGAAGAAACTGAATATGAAGCAAAAATTATTGGTAAAGATGAGCAAACAGATTTAGCTGTTATAAAAATAGAAAAAAATGATTTAACAGCTGCTGAATTTGCTGATTCTGATTCTGTAAAAGTTGGAGAATTTTCAATGGCTGTTGGTAATCCTTTAGGAATGGATAGTAGTATTACTTGTGGTGTTATAAGTGCAGTAAATAGAGAAGTAACAGATTCAGATGGAAAGAAATTTAATCTAATTCAAACAGATGCTGCTATTAACTCAGGTAATAGTGGTGGTGCATTAGTTAATTCTGAAGGTCAAGTAATTGGATTAAATACTTTAAAACTTTCTGGTACTGGTATCGAAGGTATGGGATTTGCAATACCAATCAATTCAACTACTGATATATCTGATCAGCTAATTAAATATAGTAAAGTTAAAAGACCTTATATTGGAATTACAGGAATTGATTTAGATGAATCAATTGCTAAAAAATATAATCTTGTAGTTGGTGTGTATGTAAAATCTGTTGATAATTTCTCATCTGCTGAAAAAGCTGGTTTAAAATCTGGAGATGTTATTATAGAAGCTGAAGGAAAGAAAATAACTAAAATGGATGAATTAAATGAAATTAAAAACACAAAACAAATCGGAGATGAAATATCTTTAAAAGTTAATAGAGAAGGAAAGGAAGAAAATCTAACATTAAAGTTAGGCGAACAACCTTAGTTAATATTTAAAAAAAATCAGTATAGTTTATACTATACTGATTTTTTTTGAAATATCTTTTTTATTTTATTTATAATTCTTTTTATTATTGATTTTTTGTATTTAACTATTTCAAGATTTTCTTTAGGTGTTTCTTTTTCCTCTATTTGTATATTTTGAACTCGTTTTTTAAACATATCTATATTATATTTATTTAACTTTTTCTCTTCTATTTTTTGTCTTTCATAATTTTGTTTTGCTATAATTTCTTTTTTTTGTTCTTCTGTTGCCCAATAATCTCTATATAATATTGCTAAAATTAATCTTGCTCGCTTAGAAATATTTTGTTCATCAAATTCTTTTTCAATATTATAATGAAATTCATGTTTCTTATTTTGATTTTCTCTAAATAGTTCAATCATATCTTTAGGTATTTTATTATAGTTTTCGTCAGACATTCTATTTAAAATTTCTAAAACTTCTGAATATGCATTAGCATACTCTAAGTTTATGTTTTTTACCATTTTAATTTTCTCCTTTGTCTGGTGTATCTTTTTCATCTTTATTTTGTTGTTTTTGCCTCATTATTGTTGAAATTGTATTATCTATTTGTTCAACTTCATCATGTTCAGGCTCTATTCCCTTCTTTATTATTTCTAATCTAATTTCTTCTTCTGGATTTTTATCCTTTTTTATAGCATTTTCTTTTATTTTTTCATTTAATAATTCTTTAAATTTACTTATATATTCTTCATATCCTTCAAAATTCCTTTTTGCTACTCTTCCTCCAAGTATATCTAATGTTTCATCAAAATCTCTTTTTCCTTCTTCATTTATGTTTTTTAATATTTCTTCTTTTTTTTCTACATTTTCCATAAAAGAATCTATAAATTTTTCCATATAATTTTGTGGTATTTCTTTACCTGTTATTTTATATGCATCTTCTATATTTTTCATGTTTGATGCAAATAAATATATTTGATTATAATATGTAATTACATCTTTCATTATATATTTATAGTGTTCATCATTTTCATCTATGTTTTTTGAAAATTCTAAATTTTTATTTACATCATCATAAGCATCATCACACATTTCAGCAGATAGTGAAAAATCTTGTCTATGTGCCCAATTGTTATAGGCTAGTCCTAAATTCATAAACCCTGCTAAGTTTTTTCCCATTGTCTCTGCATAATATAATAAATATTCTTTGTCATATTTATTACTTACTTGTTCTAAAATTGCTTGTACAGCATCTACTTTTTTATTATCTACAAAATGTGCTAAATCCATAATTCTAAATGGAGTTTCTAATATTCTTGTTGATTGTCCGAATGTTGCGCCTAGTTCGTATTCTTTATCTTGTTTTTTTATTGCATCTTTCAAATTCGGAATATCTTTTATTTTATCATATTCTTCTAGTGTTAGATTAGAGAAAAACTCACTCCATGTTTGGTTTTTTACATCTATTGGAATTCCCAACTCTTTCATATATTCTATACATTCATAAGCATAATTTCCTATACTTCCACCGAGTTTCTTCCATTTTTTCTTTATTTTCTAATTCTAGTTTTTTTATAAATTCTTGTGGCATTTCTTCTACTTTTGGTAATCCCATTCTATCACAAAATTCACTACTAAAAGGTTTTACTTCTGTTATTTTAGGAAATTTAATCAAATCTTTTTTATTTTTTTGTTGAGCTTCATCTAATTTTTGTTTTTCGTTTACAAGATTTTGAAGTTGTGATGCTCCTCTGACTCTAATTTCTGGTAATTGATTTGGAAATAATGTTACTGTTATACCATGAATTTGTCTTTCATTTTTTAAAATCTCTGAGATATTGTAAATTGTTGCTTCTATTTTACCAGTTGCGATATTATCTTTGTCTTCTAAGTTAGAGTCTACTCCTTTATAGTTTATTATCTCTCCTTCTTCCCCTACTGTAAAAATTCCTCTTCCCATGGAAAGTGTATTATATGCTATTTCTTCAACTTCTCCTTTTTGCATCATTTCATTATATAATTCTATTGATATTGGCTCATATACTTTAGCTCCATCTACTTCTTTAATAATTCCTGGTATTATTGCCTTGCTATTTACTAATTTTTTCATTTTTTCATGCTGTTCTATTTTTGCCACTAATATCACCTTCCTTTTTTACTAATTATATTGTATCAATAAATTATTTTTTCCTCAACTATTATATTATTTTTTATTTTTATTTAGTTCTATTTTATTTCACTTTAAGTTCACACAATGGACAAATTATATTGTTATATTATATTCATAATCAGTAAGACATACTGATTTAAAATTAAAAACATCCCCTTTTATTTTCAAAGAAGAGAAATGAAAAAATTTCTCTTCTATTTTTTTGTTAAAAATACTGTGTTTTCAGTGCTTGTATAATTTTATTACTTTTTTAAAAAAACTGTCTAAATATACAAAAAACTACCCCGTTAGCGACACGTTAGCGACACTTTTTCTTCTTAATAATATTAGTATAAAAATAAAAAAGTAGGTTGAATAATTTTAACCTACTTTTTCTTTGAATTATATTTTATTTATAGATCAACTTTTAGTACAATAGTCTAAACAAATCCAACCACTTGCTGTTTTTCCCCAGTTATCTTTAACTTGAGTTACTGTACAAACTACACCCTTTAAATATCCATTGGCATAATAATTGCCTAAAGCCTTATTTTGGCTTTTTGCGTTTGCAGTCAATTCTTTATATGACTTAGCTCTATAATTTATTCCTGCACCTGTTCTGACGTTAAGGACGTGTCCCTTTTGTACATTTGTTACTTTATAATTTCCTGTTGAATTATAACCGTTCAATTTTTGAACGGTTTGAACGGTAGGTTGAATATTAGATAAATAACTCGAACTTACCCATCTTCCATTTCCTATTCTAGACCAACCACCAGAATTCTCATACACAGTTACAGCAGTTCCTCTTGCTAGACTTCCTATAATAGCACCATTAGGAGCGTTTCTTACGTTTAAAGGTAATGAATTTGTACTTACATAAGCAGTATAACTCGCTGTAGTTGTTGGTTGATTATTTACCTGTACGTTTACATCGTGAGTATAACAGAAAAAGCCTTGTGCGTTTGCGTACGCTAGGAAATTTCCAACACTACAATAGACGGTGTTTCCACTAACTGTTACTTTACCCCTTCTTGTAGATGTGTTAAATTTTCCGGCATATAAATAAGGATCATATATTGATATAGTATCTCCCTCTAAACCTGTTAAAACTATAAAGTGTCCACCACTTGTAAATAAGCCATTAGCAACTGAACAAACTACATAGTGGTTATTTCTTAAAAGATGAAGTGCATTTGCTGAATTATATTTGTCGAATTCGCAATACCCTATATCAAACTCATCTGCTATTGCTCTAAACGCACTCCAATATGTTCCATCATTAGCACTTCTATAACCATGCTGTACGAACAAATCTGCCATAGTGTCAGGAGTAATCGCTCCTTTACAAGCCGTTACAA
>CANQGV010000106.1 GCA_947623475.1 uncultured Clostridia bacterium
ATGTTTAATTTTATTCCACAATCAACAGCTACTATATTATATTTTGGATTTGCAGTTCTTGAATACCATATTTTTTTGCAACTTACTTTTGAAACTGCATCTTTTGGAATTTCATAGTTCTTCAATTTTTCTAAGGCTTTCTTTTTACTTGTTTTTGCATCTGTGATTATTACTTTTCTGCTTCCTTTTTCTCTTATGCTTCTAGTTATTTTTCTTGTATCAACACCTGATATTCCTGGTATATTATTTTCTTCTAAATATTCTGATAAAGTTTTTGTATATCTAAAATTACTTGGCAAATCATTATATTCCCTTACAATCATTCCTCCAATTGTTGGTTGCCTTGTTTCATAATCATCATCTGTTATTCCATAATTTCCTATTAGTGGATATGTCATAACTACCATTTGATATGTGTATGATGGGTCTGAGACTATTTCTTGATACCCTACCATTGATGTATTAAAAACTATTTCACATATTGCTTCTTTATCTGCTCCAAATCCATAGCCATAATATTCTTCACCATCTTCTAATACGATTTTTTTGTTAATTTTTTTCATACATTTCTCCTTTCTAATGCAAAAAAAAATAAGGACTAATATTCCTTATCAACAAATAGAAAATAAAACAACTATGAAAATAGCTTGTATAAATACTATGTAGTTAGCTTTTTTTTCACAGTTTTTCATTTTCCCTACTCCTTTTTTCATACTCTCAATATTATAACAGCCTAATTTACAAATTGCAACATTTTTTATAAAATTTTAAATAATTATTCTTTTAACTAACTAACAATTTTATTATTATTATACATACTGCTCCTGGAAGTCCTAGAAGTCCTACTAATATACTTGTAAAAAAATTTATTCCTATATGAAAATTTATTCCTGCTCCAACTAAATTTATTAGCCAAATAGTACATCCTCCTAATATAGAATTTATTACTAGTTTTGCAACCTTTTTTATTGGTATTATAAAAATTTTTCCAAACAAGAATAAAAAGCATATACATGCTAAATAAGTTATAAAATTAAAATCCATACTTTTACTCCAAAAAAAATTAATAAGGTTTTATTTACCTTATTAATTTCTATGTTCCTTTTTGGACAATTATTCTCATATTTTAAACTGCTTTATTTTTTGCTTCAATAATATCATATTCCATTTTCCTTATCATGTCTACGCTTATTCCTTTGTGTTTGGCTACTTTTATTAAATAATCTAATTTTGATTGATTTGCTTTTATTTGATATACATAGTAGTCTACTAATTCCCCTTGTGCAAAATTAAAATTAGTGTTAGCTATTCTTAATTCATCACTTGTTTTCATTATTGTTTGTATTAGTTCCATTTCTTTTTCTATTTCAGTTTTTTCTCTAATATTATTTGTTTCTTTCATATAAATATCTTCCATTGCTAATCCTCTTTCCATAAAATATTACTTTTATTATTTTATTCCATTTTAGTTTTTTTATTCACTTTTTTCGCTAAAACCCTTGTTTTTTTCGTGATTTTATAAGATAATATATATGTATAATAATGTAAATGAAAGGGAAACTTTTTTTATGAAATTTATTGATAAATTTTTAAAGAAATTAAATGCATCTAGAAATACATTTGCTACTTATGTACTTACACTTGTTTCAATTTATTTAGCTGTTGATAGAATAGTAGAAATGTTACTTATGATATTTACTGGTGTAGCAGTTTCATATTGGGGACCATTTACTTATACTTTTGCATTAGCGTGTCCAATATTTGCATATTTATTTAGTGGAGCTTCTGAATTTGCTACATCAAAAAAGCAAAAAGTTACAATGTTCTTTTTATATGCTATAGGTTTATATATAATAGCTGTTTCAATGTTTACTCAATGGATAAATTTTGCAGCTTGGATGTTACTGGTTTCTTCACCAAATTATGTAGAAATTATAACAGACTTTTCTGAATTGGTAGCTCCAGCATTTACAAGTTTATCTTTATATTTACCTTTAGTTACTATATTCCCAATGTTTAAATGGTTATTCTTTGGTATTAATGACAGTAAAGATTTAACTCGTTCTTTATGGGATTATGCAGGAATTAACCTAACTGAGAATAAAGAAGGAAAAGGAGCTTTTTCTTACGAAATTTATATGTGCACAGATGATGAAACTGGAAAAACTATTAAGTTTAGCGATTCTGCTAGATTCCGTTCATTATTTGTCTGTGGTGGCTCTGGCTCTGGTAAAACTTCTTTGATCTTTGAGCCAATGATTGCAAGAGATATTGAAAAGAAAAGTTTTTTTAGAGAAGTTTCAAAAGAATTAGGATTTACAGCTTTAAAAACAAAAATTGCAGTTTTAAATGCACCTTATGGAAATGATTATTTGAATAAAAACTTTAATTTAAATATGCTATCTCCAGTTAGTGGAAAGGAAAATGTTTTTCATTCATTTTTGAAAAAGATGATTATTTCTTCTACTAGTGATGGAACACTTTATAAAGATTTAGGAATCACAGTAATGTCACCTGACTATGAATTGATTTCTCATATGACTGATGTTTGTGATAATTTTGGATTTACTTATAATATTATAGATCCTTCTAATCC
This sequence comes from uncultured Clostridia bacterium, assembly GCA_947623475.1. Lineage (GTDB taxonomy): Bacteria > Bacillota > Clostridia > TANB77 > CAG-508 > CAG-269. The sequence goes on from CANQGV010000106.1 coordinate 2,597, forward strand.
AAATTCAATTGGTCTAAATCCTTTTGTATATGATAATCCGTCAAAAATTGCAATAACTATATCTTCTGCTTTAAAAGCTATGTACAATGATGTTCATACTGATCGTAAAGATGCATATAGAGAAGATATTTCTATTAGAGCTATTGAAAATATCGCAATTCTTTTAAAGGAAATGTATCCTCGTTTGAATGAAGGAGCATTACCTAATATGTACGACTTATTAAAAATGCTAACGAATTTTGAATTAGTTGAAAAAATGTGTAAAATTATGTCTCATGATGAAAAATTAGCTGAAAAATATGCAGTTCAAATTTCTTATTTTGAGAAAAACTTTTATAAAAATGCTCCTGGAAGAGCAACTATAGAAGAGCATATACTTGCAGCCACTTCTCAATTAGATAACTTATTAAGAATACCTGGAGTAAAATCTATTCTTTGCAATAGACATAATAATATCAATTTTGATGATATGTTAGCTAATGCAGAACTTACTTTTATTTGTACAAGACGTGGAGATTTAGGTGCTTCTGGTCACAAGGCTTTTGGATTATTTTTCCTAATAGCAATGCAAGATGCTGTTTTGAGAAGACCTGGAACTTCAGATTCTCGTATACCTAACTTTTTATATATAGATGAATTTGTAGATTATATAGGAAAAGCAACAGAGCCTATATTCACTATGTATCGTAAATATAAAGTTGCAACTACTATATCAACTCAAAACTTAGCTCAACTTGAAACACCTTCTTCTAGCGAAAATTATAGAAACACTATTTTATCAAATTGTGCTAGTAAAATATTTACAGGTAATGGTGTATATGAAGAACTTACATGGTGGACTGATGAGTTTGGAACAAGAAGAGAGTGGACATATACTAATAATATGGACATGTCTACAATGAAATATGATTCTAAATATAATAATGTTAAATGGGCTTTTGTTAAATATTTCCAAGAAGGAAAATTACAAACTACAACTAATGGTACAAACTGTGCATTTAAGATTATGAACGGAAGTGGTAGAGCTGAGGTAGGTCTTGGAAGATTTAAATATTTGGAATCTAGATATAAAGAAAAACAATCTCTAAAAAATTATGATTTTGAAAAGTTTGCAGGTTCAGTAACATCAAATAATTCGGATAATGATTCTTCTTTAACTGATAAATTTGATTTAAAAAATCTTAGCTTTAAAGATGATAGAGATGAATTTGATCCTATTAAAATGAATACATCTGATTCTACTTATATATTTGATAATGAAAATGCAATTGTTATGGATTTAAAAAATAAAAAGAAAAAGAATAATTAGTTTCTAATTATTCTTTTTTTATTTATATAGTTATACCTATTATTTCTAATAGTATTCCAGAAATTACTCCTATACAATATAAAAGTATTGTTATTTTTATATTTTCTTTTATTCCTTTATTTGTTTTAAATAATACTGCTAGTCCTATTCCTGCTCCAACTAATAATCCTGACATCATTGTTGCTCCAGAAATCAAATTTTGTAAATACATTTGTGTTAAAGTTACAGATGATGCACAGTTTGGAATTAAACCAATTATTCCTGCAATTATTGGACCTAATATAGGACTATTTGATAATACTCCTGAGATTGTTTCTTCTCCAACAAAATGTATTGCTATATTTATTATAAAAGTTACTAAAAGTATAAATAAGGAAATATTTATTGTATGTTTCAAACTTGATTTAAATATTCCGTCATGATCACAATGACAATGTTCTTCTTCACATAG
>CANQGV010000107.1 GCA_947623475.1 uncultured Clostridia bacterium
TCCAATCGTAGAAACAACAGTACCTCATGAATATGTTGGAAGATTTGGAAGTGCAAAAGTAATATTAAAACCAGCAGCTGTTGGTACAGGAGTTATCGCAGGAGGAAGCGTTAGACCAGTATTAGAATTAGCAGGTTATAAAGATATTAGAACTAAGGTTATAGGAACAAACAATCCTAGAAACGTAGTTTATGCTACTTTAGAAGGTCTAAAATCAATGCAAACTGTTGAATCAGTAGCTAAAAAAAGAGGTAAAAAAATAGAAGATATTTTATAGGATAAAACAATATATAAAGGAGGTGCAAGGACAAAATGAAATTAGGTGAATTAAAACCAACACAAGCAAAAACAAAAAGATCAAGAGTTGGTCGTGGAATGGCATCAGGAAATGGAAAAACATCAGGTAGAGGACAAAAAGGTCAAAAGTCAAGAACTGGTGGAGGAGTAAGACGTGGATTTGAAGGTGGTCAAACACCATTATATAGAAGATTACCAAAAAGAGGATTCAAAAACTTCAATGCTAAAAATTATACAGAAGTAACATTCAAAATGTTAAATACTGTTAAAGCAACAGATATAACAGCAGAAGTGTTATTAGAAGAAGGTATAATAGATAAAATAAATGACGGAATAGTAATACTTGCAACAGGAAAATTAGATAAAAAAATAAACGTAAAAGCTAAAAGATTTACAGCAAAAGCCAAAGAACAAATAGAAGCTTTAGGTGGAAAGGCTGAGGTGATTTAATTGTTTAAAACTATAAGTAATGCAATAAAGACACCTGAGGTAAGGAAAAAGCTTTTATATACTTTATTATTGTTAGTAGTATTTAGATTAGGATGCTGGATTACTGTACCAGGTGTTAACACTATAGAGTTAAGCAAAGCAATGGGAGAAAGTGAAGGAATTGCCGGATTGATAAATATTATATCAGGTGGTGCTTTTTCAAGATTCTCAATATTTGCTATGTCTATAAGCCCATATATTACAGCTTCAATTGTTATTCAATTATTAGGAATGATAATACCATCATTAGAAAGATTAACAAAAGAAGGTGGAGAAGAAGGAAGACAAAAAATAAATCGTTACACAAAAATATTAACAATCGTATTAGCGATAGTAGAAGGTGCTGGAATCTACTTATCATATAGATCAACAAATATATTCGTAAATCAACAATTTTTAACAGGTGCATTAGTAGTAACATCACTAGTTGCAGGAACATCAATATTAATGTGGCTTGGAGAACAAATAACAAGTAAAGGAATAGGAAATGGAATTTCTTTACTAATCTTTGCAGGTATCGTTTCTGGTTTACCAAATGGAGTAAGAAGCGTTTTGGGGTTGATAGTTACAGATCAAGGATTTAGTACAACAGGATTATTAACAGGAATAGGAGTAATAATCGGTGCAATTCTTTTAGTTGCAGGAGTTGTATATGTAAATCAAGCAGAAAGAAGAATACCAGTACAATATTCTAAAAAAGTAGTAGGAAGAAAAATGGTAGGAGCACAAAGCACTCATATTCCATTGAAACTAGCAATGGCAGGAGTTATGCCAATAATATTTGCTTCATCATTTATGACATTTCCAGCAATGTTAATACAAATATTTGTAAAAAATCTTTCAGAACATGCATTTCTAAATGGATTATACCAATTTTCAATTGCAACATCATCATCACAAGTTCCAATTGGATATTCAATAGCTAATGCATTAGTATATTTATTATTGATTGTTGGATTTACATTTTTCTATACATATGCAACATTCAATCCAGCAGAATTATCAAGTAATATAAAAAGAAATGGTGGATTCATACCAGGAATAAGAGCTGGAAAACCAACAACTGAATATTTATCATCAGTTATATCTAAACTAACATGGTTTGGAGGTTTATTCTTAGCAATAATAGCAATAATACCAATGCTATTGAGATTTACAAGTTTGAATATAGCTTTTGGAGGAACATCTATACTTATCGTAGTAGGAGTTGCCTTAGAAACAGTTCAACAATTAGAATCACAATTAGCAATGAGACATTATAAAGGATTCTTAGAATAAGAAAGAGGCGCGAAAAGCGCCTCCAACTTGTAATTTTTTTCATACTTATTATAAAATATAGTAGGTATGAAAAAGATTATGAAAATAATCTTAAAGAGAAAGGAAAGAAGGATTGTATTATGGTAATTATTATGTTAGGAGCTCCAGGAACAGGTAAAGGAACAGTTGCTGGTATGTTAAGTGAAGATTTAGATATTCCACAAGTTTCTACAGGAGATATTTTTAGGAAACATATTGCAGAGCAAACAGAATTAGGTAAATTAGCAAATAGTTATATTTCTAAAGGAAAACTAGTTCCAGATGACGTAACTGTTAATTTAGTAAAAGATAGACTACAAGAAGATGACGTTAAAAATGGAATTATTTTGGATGGAACTTAACAACACCAGAAAAAGAATTAATTGAAAGAGTTGTAAACAGAAGAATATGTCCTCATTGTAAAGCAGTATATAATCTAATATTAAATCCACCAAAACAAAACGGTATATGTGATAAATGTGGACAAGAGCTAATAACAAGAGATGATGATAATGAGAAAACATTTAAAGGTAGACTAAAAACATATTTAGATGAAACTAGTCCACTAGTTAATTACTATGAAAAACAAGACAAGTTATTTTCAGCGCAAATAAGTAAAGCCATAAATAAAATGGGAAAAGACGTAAAAGAAGATGTAATGGAATATATAAAAAAAAAACACATTAAATAATAGATAAGGAGAAAATGCAAATTGGTAACAATTAAATCAAAAAAAGAAATCGGGTACATGAAAGAAGTGTGCAAGGTTGTAGACGCAGTATATAAAAAAATTGAATCTGAAATAAAAGCTGGAATGTCAACATGGGACATAGACCAAATTGCAGAAAAAGAAATGATTAGATTAGGAGCAATTCCTGCTGAAAAAGGTTATAGCATCGGAATACCAGGAGTTCCAGACTATCCAGCTGCAACTTGTATTTCAGTTAATGATGAAGTAATACATGGAATACCATCTAAAGACAAAATAATAAAAGATGGAGATATTGTAAGTGTAGATACAGTTGCCCTAAAAAACGGATTTAATGGTGATGCTGCAAGAACTTTTATGGTTGGAGATGTATCAAAAGAAGCAAGAAGATTAGTAGAAGTAACAAAACAAGCTTTTTTTGAAGGAATAAAATATGCAAAAAAAGGAAATAGAATAGGTGATGTATGTCATGCTATAGGAGAATATGTACATTCTCAAGGGTATTCTGTAGTAAGAGAATTTCAAGGACATGGAATAGGAAAAGAAATGCATGAAGATCCAGGAATACCAAATTATGGAAAAGCAGGAAGAGGAATTAGATTAGAACCAGGTATGACATTAGCAATAGAACCTATGGTTATACAGGGAAAACCAAATATTATGGAGTTAGATGATGGCTGGACAATAATAACAGAAGATGGAAGTTTGGCAGCACATTATGAAAATACAATTTTAATTACAGAAAAAGAGCCAGAAATCTTGACTTTACTATAAAATTAGTGTATAATACAATAGTTAATGGATAAAAATGGCAATTTCTTGCCATATACTTGTATAAAAAATAAAAAGCTCTTGAAGGAGGCGAAAATCTTGGCAAAAGAAGACGTAATTGAGGTAGAAGGAAAAGTAGTGGAAGCACTACCAAATACAACATTCAAAGTTGAACTAGAAAATGGACATCAAGTATTAGCACATATATCTGGAAAACTAAGAATGAACTACATAAAAATATTACCAGGTGATAAAGTTAAATTAGAATTATCGCCATATGATTTATCAAGAGGACGTATTACTTGGAGAGGTAAATAAAATATATACAAAAAATCAGGGAGGTGCTAATAATGAAAGTAAGACCATCAGTAAAGAAAATATGTGACAAATGCAAAATAATTAAAAGAAAAGGAAAAATTAGGGTTATTTGTGAAAATCCTAAACACAAACAAAGACAAGGGTAATCCCTTTCAAATTAAGTTAATAACACAAATTTGGTAGCGGCTGTTAAACCTTTTTAGGTTTATATATCAATTTGTGTTTTATATATTGTTTTAAAGAAACTAGAGGCTAGGGTAAACACTAGAACATTTCCCTTTAGAACTTCTTAAAACAGCAAACAAAAAACATACAAATTTTGGAGGTGTAAAACAAACATGGCTCGTATAGTAGGAATAGATTTACCTAAGGAAAAAAGAGTTGAAATAGGACTAACATATATCTATGGAATAGGAGTATCTAGTTCTAGAAAAAT